>NZ_VPDH01000181.1:0-1198 GCF_013417785.1 Acinetobacter sp. YH12227
GTCAAATTGGAAGGTGGGGGACGTAATACACGCTATCAGATCAATACTCAGTTATAGAAATTTAAGCCATAAAAAAAGCCCGACATCCTGTCGGGCTTTTTCGTATTGGTTCGCTTGGCATGACTCCTGTCGTACCGCCGATCCTTGTGCGATTATTTATTTTTATTCTGCGGAACGTCCTGTTCTCTTATGACTTCATGATATTGAATACAAGGGATTGTGAATATCCGCAAAACCCCTAAATACATGTGCGCTCAGGCGTACAAAATTGGTGGATTTTTATCCCAAGAGTTGTCCGCAGAAATTGGGGATAATTTAAGCAAGCGCTGGCTTGATAACGCAGAGAAAAATGACAAACTGATTAAATATCGATCAATCTTATTGGCAAGAAGTATCAAAATTGCTTAAAAAGAAACCGACTTGTTTCCAAGTCAGTTTTTTGTTGTTTTTCATGGGGATGAAAAATTTTTAACTATATGAAAAACAATGATATTTTAAATGGGTTCTAACAGCTGATGATGAATTTCGCATAAGAGATTTTATGTTAAATCGGGGTAATTAAAGATTGAATTTCAACCCCATTTTCATCAACTAATTCAATACCAACTGCTTTTAAACGATCTATAGGATCACCTGTTTTCAAACACCATCCATTAGGCATATTTGTTTTTAATCCTGAAAATTTAGTATCTAACTTTTTCTGGTCTTCATAGGAAATATGGGCTACACCAAGATTTCTTTGTAGAATTTTGGAGAGTTCAGCATCTGATAATTCATTGCTTTCAATTAATACCCATAAGTTATCAAAGACATAAGCCATGGGAACAATATGTTCTTTCCATGGCTTAATAGCCGTTGCTGATTTATTATTAAAAATATTCTTTGAGTATCCTTTAAAAAGCAGTTCATTTTCTGGATGAAATAAATGCTCCATTAATCTGGAGCTATATCCCCATGGTTTATTAATGTTTTCTCGAAGAGTAATAATGTTTTTTACATGTTGAATGATTAAATCACACGTGCTCTTAATATATTCATTAATATGTTCTTTTTCAGTCATGTTGGTTTTCCAAAAAATGGTGGTGTTTCAAAAAGTATGCTGAAAAAAAGCAGGTTGAATTTTGATAAAATAGAGAAATGCAAATAACTCTAGAAATCAAATGTCCAACCTGCCTCAGTGACAGTATAAAGAAAAATG
>NZ_VPDH01000182.1:0-1150 GCF_013417785.1 Acinetobacter sp. YH12227
CTCCGGCGATAGGGCCGAGCGCAGGCACGAACGCCAGCATCGAACTGAAAAGGCCGTAGATGACGACACCCTCAGGACGGTTGGCATAAACGTCGCGAACCGTCGCGAACGTCGCCACCAGCATGGCCGACGCGCCCACTGCTTGAAGTAGACGGAAAGCGACAAAGGCCGGTGCAGTTGAAGACCAAGCTGCTCCCAGAGACGCAATGACGAAAGCCGTTGCGCCCGCAAGTAGAATTGGCCGTCGCCCGATTCTGTCTGAGAGCGGACCAAAAATCACCTGGCCCACGCCGAGCATCACCATATAGAGGCTCAACGTGAGTTGGATCATAGCGGGCGTCGTGTTCAGGATGCCGGGCATCGCTGGAACGACAGGGAGATAAATATCCATCGCCAGTGAAGCGAGGATGTCGAAAGGAGCCATCAGCAGCAGTGCTGCCGGCAGCGTATAGGCCCACGCGGGGCGTGTGGTGGTCATGACGAATCAACCCTCGATTAAGGAATACCGGGCGACGTCTGCTCGTCAGCAATCAGATGAGACTAGCCTTACAGAGCGCCGCAACAACAATACTGGTTGTTGCGGCTTACTTGTCTGCTGACTTGGAATTTCCCATCTGATTACTCCACGCTTACGAATATGAATTGCTACATTTTATCCGATTATCTTTTGCTTCGCAATGCGGCATGGGCGCACTCAGCGTTCCAGCCCCCTCTGCCGCCCTAAATGCTTGCTCCAATGCATCGAGCACCATATCTGTATTCATCCGTGTCGATACTTTCCATCCAACAATTGCTCGTGAGAACACATCAATAATAAATGCAGTATAAACCCAGCCTGAATTTGTTTGAATATACGTAAAGTCACTCACCCACAGTTGGTCAGGATGATCAGCAGTAAAATTACGTTTTACCAAGTCATCCGCTCGTTTTTGATCATCTCGGCTACGGGTGGTTTGTTTGTTCTTACCACGCCAAACACCTTTTATACCTAGCTTTTGCATTAATCGAGCAACAGTACAGCGCGCAATAATATAGCCTTCACGTTTCAGTTTTTGCCAGACTTTACGTACACCATACCGACCTGAACTTTCCTTCCAAATTCGTTTAATCTCCTCAGCATGATGCAAGTCATGTAAATCTCGCTTTGCTC
>NZ_VPDH01000183.1:0-1150 GCF_013417785.1 Acinetobacter sp. YH12227
TTGCCATGTCACTGAATACTCGTCCTAGAAAGGCGTTAGATTGGCTTACACCATTAGAGAAATTTGCTCAGCTTGTTGATTATCATATGGCTTTTGAAACTGTCGCACCTCATGTTTGAATTCGCCCCATATTTTTGCTACAGTGAACCAAATTAAGATCATCTATTTACTAGGCCTCGCATTTGCGGGGTTTTTAATGCTGAATAAAAGGAAAACTTGATGGAATTGCCCAATATTATTCAACAATTTATCGGAAACAGCGTTTTAGAGCCAAATAAAATTGGTCAGTCGCCATCGGATGTTTATTCTTTTAATCGAAATAATGAAACTTTTTTTCTTAAGCGATCTAGCACTTTATATACAGAGACCACATACAGTGTCTCTCGTGAAGCGAAAATGTTGAGTTGGCTCTCTGAGAAATTAAAGGTGCCTGAACTCATCATGACTTTTCAGGATGAGCAGTTTGAATTCATGATCACTAAAGCGATCAATGCAAAACCAATTTCAGCGCTTTTTTTAACAGACCAAGAATTGCTTGCTATCTATAAGGAGGCACTCAATCTGTTAAATTCAATTGCTATTATTGATTGTCCATTTATTTCAAACATTGATCATCGGTTAAAAGAGTCAAAATTTTTTATTGATAACCAACTCCTTGACGATATAGATCAAGATGATTTTGACACTGAATTATGGGGAGACCATAAAACTTACCTAAGTCTATGGAATGAGTTAACCGAGACTCGTGTTGAAGAAAGATTGGTTTTTTCTCATGGCGATATCACGGATAGTAATATTTTTATAGATAAATTCAATGAAATTTATTTTTTAGATCTTGGTCGTGCTGGGTTAGCAGATGAATTTGTAGATATATCCTTTGTTGAACGTTGCCTAAGAGAGGATGCATCGGAGGAAACTGCGAAAATATTTTTAAAGCATTTAAAAAATGATAGACCTGACAAAAGGAATTATTTTTTAAAACTTGATGAATTGAATTGATTCCAAGCATTATCTAAAAATACTTGGCAGAGTAAAACTTGAAGTGCGACATAAACCACCTAATTAATTTAAAGGGTTTATGGAGTATATAAAATTGTCATACCATCATCTTAACTTTGAAGATCGTACTGCATTAATGCTTGAGTCAAGA
>NZ_VPDH01000184.1:0-1122 GCF_013417785.1 Acinetobacter sp. YH12227
CAGAAACAACCGCAAATTCAAAAACACAAAGACAACCTAATAATGGCGCCATCAATCAAAAACACAGAAACCTATGACAGAACCAAAGATATCAAGGAGTTCGACGACGCGAAAATCGGTATCAAAGGTTTAGTCGACTCAGGTATCACCACCATTCCCCGCTTCTTCGTCCACCCACCCGAAACACTATCAGACATCAAACCCATGTCCAACACCACCCTCCCTGATCCTGGAGTCATTCCAACTATTGATTTATCTGGCCTTACCTCTGACCTTCGCTCCACCATAGTGGAAAAAGTTGCATGTGCTTCGCGTGAAATGGGATTTTTTCAGATTACCAATCACGGAATTGAACCAGAAGTTCTGGAGCGTGTGATTGGAGCCGTCAAAGACTTTCATGAACAACCGGCAGAGATCAAGGCTCGGGTGTACCGTAGGGACATGAGCCCTGGCTTTGCTTTCTTGACTAATGTTGATTTGTTTCACTCTAAAGCTGCTAACTGGAACGACGCATTCTATTTGAGGATGGGTCCTACTCTCCCAGAGCTGGATGAAATTCCTGAAATAATAAGAGATGAGATGCTGGGGTGGGGTCAATACACGAAAAAGCTTGCAGAGGTGTTGATGGAGCTGTTGTGTGAAGGTTTGGGAGTGGAGAAGGGAAGGCTGAAGGAGTTGTCATTTACAGAAGCGCCAATAATGGTGGGCAACTATTATTCCTACTGTCCACAGCCTGATTTAACGATGGGGATTAAGTGTCATACAGATCCTGGAGCATTGACGATTTTGCTACCCCATCAGAATGGCCGGCTTCAGGTTAAGCATGGGCAAGAGTGGGTGGATGTTAAATATGTTCCTGGAGCTCTTGTTGTTAACATCGGAGATATACTTCGGATTTTGTCCAATGACCAATATAAAAGTGTGGAACATAGACTGTTAGCTAGTTCATCTCACGAACCAAGAGTTTCAGTAGTTGTTTTTTTCCACCCAAGTGAGAAAGAAAGCTTGTATGGACCCCTGCCAGAGCTTATATCACCAGAGAAGCCAGCTCTTTTTCAACAATTCAAATATACGGACTATTACCATAGGTGGCACACAAAGGAGGTAGATGGCGGATCGTTG
>NZ_VPDH01000185.1:0-1121 GCF_013417785.1 Acinetobacter sp. YH12227
GCGAGGCTTTAGGAGAAGCTGCAACTTCTCCAAAAAGCTTGAAAATCATTTCAAAGCCTTTGATTTAGTGTTCTTTTATATCAATAATGGATTCGTTTAATGCCAGCATACTTTTTGAAACACCACCGTCTATTGTTTTCATATTGGTTGCTTAGGTGCATATTCTTGCCCAATTGGACACTTAATAGTATATCGTACTGGACACAGATTCTTCTTTTAATTGGACACTCTTATTTTCAGACACTCTTTGCATCTAAAACGAAATTTAAAAGAAAAAAGTAAAATGATTCCTATGAAAAAAGCGGTTATTGCAGTGAGTTGCTTAAGTATACTTTTGATGGCCTGTTCCTCGCTTCTTAATCCAAGTATTCAGAATTCACTAAAAGAAGTGAGAACATCAAAATTCCTAAAAAATGAAGATAAAACAAAAACCATTGGTGGGATTGATGCAAATAGTAATGGTGTGCGTGATGATATTGAGGGATACATAAAGCTCAAATATGGGAATAACCCTGAATTTGTTAGCGTATATATGCAGTATGCACAAGAATTACGAAGAAAGCTGACTTTGGCTAGTGATGATCGTGAGGTCTATCGTAGAGCGTAACACGAAGTTAGTAGAAAAATGGTTTGTGCTGCGGAAATTGACTATAAAGTTGAGCCTGAAAAAATGTATCGGGACACAATGATCATTTATGCCCTGTCGGTGAATACCAAGCAACGTAAGGCTGAAAGTAATCGTATTAGCTCGTTGGTGAGTGGCATGGTATTCACATTACCAACTGAGGAACACTGCAAAATTAATGAATACGTTTATTAAAGTGTCCAACTTAAAGAATAATGGGTGTCCAAATACTTATTGATTTTGCACTTAGGCTAAACACTGACCCCAGTCTACTAAAAAACAAAAAAATAAGGGAGCATTTGCTCCCTTATCTTTTTAGTCAAATAAATCTGCTCTTACTTCTTCCAAAGCACGATCTGACTTAAAACGATGGTGGTGTTTCAAAAAGTATGCTGACATTAAATGAAACCATTATTGATGTAAAAAAAGGTTAAGTCGAAGGCTTTAAAATGGTTTTCAATCTTTTTGGAGAAATTACAACTCTTTCTAAAACCGC
>NZ_VPDH01000186.1:0-1120 GCF_013417785.1 Acinetobacter sp. YH12227
TTTATCACTTGGAGCGTAAAACCTCGTGGTTCAGCACGAGGATATAAGCGACTGGCGTAAGCCATACGACATGGAATGTCGTATTAAATATCTTTGTTGTTCATTACTTAAAATATTATTGTTAAAATAAGCACATGAAAACACTTAAACTCCGCATAAAAGACAAACACGCAAAGGTGCTGATTAAATTAGCATCTGAGGTGAACTTTGTTTGGAATTATGTGAATGATTTAAGTTTTAAGCACCTAAAAAGAAAAGGTGAATTTCTATCTGCATTTGATATTGCTCAATACACCAAAGGCGCATCTAAAGAGTGTGGTTTGCACAGCCAAACCATTCAGGCTGTCACCGAAGAATTAGTCACACGCAGAAAGCAGTTTAAGAAAGCCAAACTCAAATGGCGTGTTAGCAACAAGAAGTCAGCAAGAAAATCACTTGGATGGATACCGTTTAAGAAAGTAGCGATCAAATACGCTGATGGATATGTTCAATATGGTAAACATCAATTCAAGCTATGGGATAGCTATGGATTAAGCAAATATGCTGTTAGAACTGGTTCATTTGTTGAGGACAGCCGTGGGCGTTGGTACGTGTGCCTTGTGGTCGATTCATCGAATCAAGAAAAACCAACAGCAACCAAAGCCATAGGTATTGATCTAGGTTTAAAAGATATTGCAACCTGTTCTGATGGTACGGTTATTTCAAACCCCAAGTTCTATCGCCAATACGAAAAGAAATTAGGTATTGCTCAACGAGCAAGGAATAAAAAACGTGTACGTGCATTACACGCCAAGATTGCAAATTGCCGTAAAGACCATTTGCATAAGGCAAGTACATTACTTGTTAAAAATAATGCACTCATAATTGTAGGTGACTTAAGTGCCAAAAAGCTTGTAAAAACTAAAATGGCAAAGTCTGTTTTAGATACAGGGTTTTCAGCACTAAAAACAATGCTCAAGTATAAATGCGAGAACGCAGGGGTAATGTTTGAAGAAGTCAATGAAGCCTATACCACCCAAATCTGTTCGTGCTGCGGTGAGATCACCTCAAGTAGTCCGAGAGGTAGGACAGGTCTTGGAATAAGAGAATGGTCATGTGAGTGTGGTGTCACTCACGATAG
>NZ_VPDH01000187.1:0-1117 GCF_013417785.1 Acinetobacter sp. YH12227
AAACTTTCTTTCTAAAACCCAACTTAATCAATCTTAACTAAGTCACTGTTTTATCAGAAGTTTTAATCTTCATCACCGCCGATGGATGTGCATTCTACAGCATTTCTTACCCAACGCAACACCTTTTCCCATTTATTTTTTAAAATATGCAACGTTTGTTTATTTATTCTGCAAAATAGGCTTTTTTTACTAAAAAACGTGTTTTTTAGTAAAAAATGAGCGCATAAAAAATTAATCCAAACCAGATAGAAGCCATAATTACGGGGAGGACACCGTATATTTCTATAGGTTTACGATAGATCCATCGAATAAAAGTAATATAAATCGTGATCAAGGGAATAATCACACCTACACTACTTTTCACACTATTGCTTTGAGTTATCCAGAAAATTGAAGGTAATAAGTAAGTAGCGCAATAAATAGCAATACAATGTATTCCGCTCGATTCAATTGATTCATTCGCACACTTTGAGCAATCCAAAATTTTTAGTCATGCTCAAAATGATGCTTTAAATCCATTTTAATTACCCCAAGCTGCAATAAGTAAAAATTTTTTAGTGGTCCCAAAAGACATCTGGGCAAATGGTATATCTAAATATTCTTCTAATTTAAACCACGAGATAAATTTGCAATAAGCATCCGCGCTAAGCTTTCGAATGCTACAAATCAAATTTAGAAACTCCGCTCCCTGAATAAAATCATACACGGGACTTTTATCAGGTACATATGCCACTAATTTTTTATATTCATCATTACTGGCGCTCTGTTCTTGTTCATTAATGTAGATCCTGCCCTGATCACTCTCCAATAAACCGGCAATCATAGGTAATAATGTAGATTTTCCTATTCTGTTTTCACCTGTAATAGCTAAGACACCGACTTCACACCAAGTCAGATTTAAATTATGAAAAATCGAATGGCCAGCATAACTTTTTTTATATTTTCTAAATGCTGAACAACCATTTAAACACTCTTTTTTTATTTTATTGAGGGTGGTGTTTCAAAAAGTATGCTGACATTAAATGAAACCATTATTGATGTAAAAAAAGGTTAAGTCGAAGGCTTTAAAATGGTTTTCAATCTTTTTGGAGAAATTACAACTCTTTCTAAAACCGCG
>NZ_VPDH01000188.1:0-1117 GCF_013417785.1 Acinetobacter sp. YH12227
CTTGATTCTTATTCAATGGTTCCCGTCTATAGACTGAAAGAAATCTACATATATCAAAAGAATTTTCAAATAAAAGCCAGTCCTAAAGGTCGGTCCTTGATCATTACAACAATATAACTATATGTGCAGCTACAGAACAGAGTACAGAAATAGAAATTAATATTTAGAGTTCATTCCTAGTGATAATTGCTTAAAAATAGATCATGAATGTATTATAAACATAACCAACATCTGCTTTCAAAGTAATTGGTTGTACATAGGCAAATCATGCATGACATGATTTCATACATTCAGCAATTCTGAAAACAACCAGCTTATTAGTATAGCAGGAAGTTACATAGATAAAGAAAAAACCATGTGCTGTCATGGAGCCTTGGCTTCAAGAGTCTTCTCATACTCCTCAATGGACTTGAAGAGCTCCGAAAAGTTGCCCTTCCCAAACCCACCACATCCCCCCTTCTGATACGTCTTCCCTTGCTCGTCCTTGAGCATGCATCCTACTCTCTGAATTATCTCTATAAATATGGTTGGCCTATCTCCAAGAGGCTTGGTGAAAATCTGGAGAAGAGTACCCTGATCGTCCCTGTCAACCAGAATCCCCAATTCCTCACACTGTTTGATCTGGTCATCGCTCAAAACATCACCAGCCCGATTCTTCAACTTCTTGTAATAAGTAGGGGGTGGTGATGGCATGAACTCGAACCCACCAACACCACTTCTCTTCTTCATCTCCCTCAAAGTCGTGAAGATGTCCTCACTCGAAAGAGCCAAATGCTGCAGCCCTGCACCCTCATTGTGCTCCAAGTACGTCTGTATCTGACTCTTCCGCTTCGTCCCGAAAACTGGTTCGTTCATCGGAAGCAAAACCATCTCGTCGTTGTTAGCTAGCACCATTGAGTTCAGTCCACTCTCACTCGTCCCCACGTCTTCCGCCGTGAACTCTGCGAACTCGTGAAACCCAGTGAACGATTTCACGTATGAGACAGCTGGGCCCAGTTCCGGTACGTTCCGGACGGCGTGATCCAGCCGTCGGATCCCGTAATCCAGAGGGAAGGATGAAATCCCCTCCGTTGGTTCGAAGCCCGGCAAGAAGACGAAGGAGTCAACGTCGTTGGTG
>NZ_VPDH01000189.1:0-1075 GCF_013417785.1 Acinetobacter sp. YH12227
AGGCGGATTCAAGCGGCAAGTGCAACAGTATAAAAACCAGCCATAACTTCACTCGGTGTATACCAACCTAGTGTTTTTCTAGGACGATGGTTGAGTGCAAATTCTATCTGCTCTATTTGTTCGTTTGACACGCCATCAAACGATGATGATTTTGGCAGATATTGACGGATTAAACCATTCGTATTTTCATTTCTAGCTCGCTGAATAGACTTGTAAGGATCAGCAAAATACGTCTCTATGCCAGCATCAGTAATTCTTTTGTGTTCGGAAAATTCTTTGCCATTATCAAATGTCACACTATAAGCATGGCTCATTTGTAAACGATCTAATGCACAAGTAATCGTTTGAGAGGATGCTCTTGTTGGCCCTAAATGAACAATATGTACATACAGGCTCTTTCGATCAACGAGAGTCAATAAAGCACCTTTATGATGTTTACCAATCACCGTGTCACCTTCGAAATCTCCTAAACGTTGTCGTTGATCAATGACCTGGTGTCGGCAGTGAATACTTGTTTTATCAATGATTTGACCCCTACGATCCGTGTTTTTGTAACCGCGTTTTCGATATTTCTTCTGATGCCTTAAATGTAGATGAAGTTTACCGCCTTTTGATTTATCTTGATAAATGTACTGGTAAATCCACTCATGTGAAGGTACATCCAGCCAACCGCGTTGTGTTAAAGCACCTGAAATTTGTTCGGGTGACCAGTCCAAACCAATCAAATAATCAATATAAGCGAAGGCAAATGCTGTCATTGATGATGAAGGACGGTACCGTCTTTGACTTGCAAATTTAGCTGCCTGTTGAGCTCTATATCCACGTTGCCCAGTATTTCTTTTTAATTCACGGTAGATGGTTGATCGTGAACGTCCTAATTCCCGAGCAAGGGTAGCGATTGAACTTTTACTTTTCAAAGTAGCATAAATTTCGTATCTTTCATCTTGAGAAAGTTGGGTGTATTTCTTCATTGTGTGCTTTCCAATTGCGAGTTGAAAAAGTCTAATGATTCTATGAATACACCTAACTTTTTCAACTAACTACAAATGTGTTGCACTTGGGATTTGAATCTGCG
>NZ_VPDH01000018.1:0-53047 GCF_013417785.1 Acinetobacter sp. YH12227
GAAAGTTGGGTGTATTTCTTCATTGTGTGCTTTCCAATTGCGAGTTGAAAAAGTCTAATGATTCTATGAATACACCTAACTTTTTCAACTAACTACAAATGTGTTGCACTTGGGATTTGAATCTGCGTGATTTAAAAATGATAAAAATCAAAAAGAATAAAACCAAAGCGTTATTTCACCTAGGAATCAGGAACTCAGCTGCCTTCTTGCATGTTTCAAAGCCGTTCTTAAACCTTCTTCTAAAGTGGGATGATAGAAAGGTTTTTCTAAAATTTGGTGTATTGTTATATCTTCATCAAGAATCCAAACTAATGATAAATTTAAGTATTTATAAATGAAGGTGAAATTTTAAATTTATAATTACGTATATAAATAAAAAGAATAGAAAAAATACAAAAAAATGAGTTTTGAATAGTTATTTATGTTATAAAAAATAAAACGGCATAAAAATTGCTTATAAAGTGCGGTTCATAAGGGGGATGTAATTAATGAAACTTGCTATGGGGTTAAGAGTTGCCAATTCCCTGTCATTAACACCACAGTTGCAACAAGCTATTCGTTTATTACAATTATCAAGTCTGGAACTCGAGCAAGAAATTCAGATCCAATTAGATAGCAACCCTTTATTGGAAAAAATTGAAGAGCAAAATTCAGTTGAAAGCTTAAATAATTTACAAGAACAAGAAAGAGAGAGTAAAGATTTAACAAATGAACTCAATGCTGACCATTTGCCAGATGAATTACCTGTAGATACAGAATGGGATGATGTTTATACACATCAGCCAACAAGTTTAGGTGCTGCAGAATTTGAAGAGCGGGAAGATAATCGTCAAGGGCATCAAAGTTTACAAGCACATTTAATTGAACAGGTAAATTTACTTCACTTTTCACTTGTCGATAAATTAATCGCACATTGCATTATTGATTCATTGGATACAAAAGGTTTTCTAGATTGTGAAATTCAGGAGATTACACAATCCGTTCAACATCTTTTAGAGTCTATGGACTATGAAGAAGAAGTTGAAGACGATGAAGTATTGGTTGTACTTAAGCATATTCAGCGCTTAGATCCTGTGGGTGTAGGGGCAAGAAACTTAGCGGAATGTTTGATGGTGCAAGTACAAACATTGCCTGAAAATACACCGTGTCGAAAGGATGCTTTGGTACTCTTACAGAATTATGAGCTTTTGATTAGTAATGAGTTACCGAAATTAATTAAACAAACAGGTTTAAATACAGAACAATTAAAATTAGCAATTTCTTTATTAAAGACATTGAAAGCGCATCCTGGTCAAGAATTTGAAGATAAAGAGTCTGATTATCAAATTCCAGATGTTGTTGTGTTAAAGAAAAATGAACACTGGTTAGTGCAACTCAACCCAGATGTAATGCCAAAACTTCGTGTAAATTCTTTCTACGCAAATATGATTAAGCGTGCAGATCACAGTGATGATAATCAGTATTTACGTAATCAAATGCTTGAAGCTAAGAATTTCATTAAAAGCATTGATGAACGACACAAAACCTTACTGAAAGTTGCAACGTGTATTGTTGAGCATCAACGTGCTTTTTTTGAACAAGGCCCTGAGGCTATGCGCCCGTTAGTCTTACGTGATATTGCAGAGGAAGTTGAATTGCACGAATCTACAGTGTCTCGCGTCACTACAAATAAGTATATGCTGACACCACGTGGTTTATTTGAATTGAAATATTTCTTTTCTAGCCATGTTGGTACATCTACAGGCGGTGAAGCGTCATCGACTGCTATTCGTGCAAAAATTAAGAAAATGATAGCAGAAGAAAATACACGTAAACCTTTATCAGATAATGCAATTGCTGTGATGTTAAATGCAGAAGGGATTGATGTGGCACGACGTACTGTGGCCAAGTATCGTGAATCGTTACATATTCCATCATCATCTGAGCGAAAAGTATTGATCTAATTTTTAAAATCTGACTATTCTAGAGGTTCATTATGACGAAATAATGAACCTCTTTTATTTTAGGAATGGTTGAAATGTTCTGACGCTTTAAAATTTGGATGTTGTAATAGCGCAGGATGTTTTGCCCTGAACTTTCAAACCTTAACGAGACGAGGAATAGTGCTATGCAAATAACAATTCGTGGTCATCATTTAACAATTACGCCAGCAATAGAAGAAAATATAAGAATAAAGTTTGCTGAAATGACCAAGCATTTGGATCAAGTAAATAGTATGCAGGTGAAATTATCCAAAGATCATCAAATCGATAAACGTTCAAAAAAAGGTAGTGATAATCACATTGCAGAAGCCATTATACGTTTACCTGGGACAGAGTTTTTTGCCCAGGCCTGTGCGGATGATATGTATACCTCTATTAAGAAGCTCTCTGAAAAATTGAAAAAGCAGCTCGATAAGCATCGAAAAATGCAGTTGATCTATGTGCCTCTAACGGCATAATACATAAAAATGTAAAAAGAGGTTTTTTATAACCTCTTTTTTTATATATATAATGTATGTGACTAATGAATTATTTTTTAGATTTATAGTAAAATGACGGGTTTTACACCGTTAGTCCTATATGGGGTCTTGTGATGAATAGTGAACAGCTCACTGATATTTTAAAAGCTGCGTTTCCAGAAGCTGAAGTTGCAGTAAGTGGGCAGGGCGGCAAATTTGATCTACGTATTGTCGATGATCAATTTGAAGGTAAGCGTCCAGTTGCTCGTCAACAATCTGTTTATGCACCTTTGAACTCCTACATTGCCAGCGGTGAAGTACACGCAGTAACTATACGCGCAATGACCAAAGAAGAATGGCGCAAAGCAAGCTTATTCGGAGCTTAATAATTAATGGATAAATTTCTGATTCAAGGCGGCACAAAGCTCGAAGGTGAAGTGCGCATATCTGGTGCGAAAAATGCTGCGTTGCCACTACTTGCTGCAACAATTCTCGCGGATACGCCTATTACCTTGACGAATGTTCCAAATCTAAAAGATGTCAATACATTGGTCAAACTGATCGCTGGTCTTGGTGTTCAAATTAGTTATGAAGGTGATACTGTTAAAGCAGATATTTCTACGCTTGATAACCAATTTGCACCTTACGAATTAGTTAAAACCATGCGCGCATCTATTTTGGTGCTAGGCCCATTGTTGGCGCGCTATGGTAGTGCAAAAGTTTCACTTCCAGGTGGTTGTGCGATTGGCTCTCGTCCTGTTGATCAACATCTTAAAGCACTAGAAGCTCTAGGTGCTGAGATTGAAGTTGAAGCAGGTTATGTGCATGCAAAAGTGGACGGTCGTTTAAAAGGCGGCGAAGTTGTATTTGATATGGTCACTGTCGGTGGTACAGAGAATATTCTAACTGCCGCTGTGCTTGCTGATGGTGTTACTACGATTCGTAACGCAGCACGTGAACCTGAAATAACTGATCTTGCCAATATGCTGATCAAAATGGGTGCGAAAATTGAAGGTCTAGATACAGATACTTTAATTGTCACTGGTGTTGAAAGTCTTCATGGCTGTGAATATGCTGTTGTTGCAGATCGTATTGAAACGGGTTCATATCTTGCAGCTGCCGCAATCACGGGTGGTAAAATCAAAACAACACATACTGATCCAAACCTACTCGAATCTGTTTTAGATAAATTTGAAGAAATGGGCGCAGAAGTCACTCGCGGTGAGGATTGGATTGAACTCGACATGATGGGTAAACGTCCTAAAGCTGTCAGTTTCCAGACATTGCCGCACCCAGAATTTCCAACAGATATGCAAGCACAATTGATGGCAGTCAATGCGATTAGTCGTGGTTTTGCGACAATTTCAGAAACGATTTTTGAAAATCGTTTTATGCATGTACCTGAATTAGCACGTATGGGTGCCAATATTCAGGTTGAAGGTAATGATGCTGTTGTAACAGGCGTAGAAAAACTTTCTGCTGCACCTGTAATGGCGACGGATTTACGTGCTTCTTTCTCATTGGTTCTTGCAGCACTTGCCGCTGATGGGGAAACATTGATTGACCGCATTTATCATATTGACCGCGGTTATGAAGATGTTGAAGCGAAGTTACAAGGTTTAGGCGCCCAAATTAAGCGAGTAAGTTAATGAGCGATATGAGAAACGATGATCCAAACTTTGACGTTATGGGCAATTTTGATCATGGTTTAACTTTAGCATTAAGTAAGGGACGTATCTTAAAAGAAACACTGCCTTTGCTGGAAACAGCAGGCATCAACTTACTTGAAGATCCGGATAAATCTCGTAAGTTAATTTTCCCGACAACTCATAAACAAGTGCGTATTTTAATTTTACGTGCTTCTGATGTACCGACTTATGTTGAAAATGGTGCAGCAGATATTGGTGTTGCGGGTAAAGATGTTTTGATGGAGCATGGCGCTCAAAACGTTTATGAACCATTAGATTTGAAAATTGCCAATTGTAAGTTAATGACAGCAGGCAAAGTGGGTATGGTTCGTCCAAATGGTCGCTTAAAAATTGCCACCAAGTACGTAAATTTAACCCGTCAATACTATGCAAGCTTAGGTGAGCAAGTTGATGTTATTAAGCTTTACGGTTCAATGGAGCTTGCCCCTTTGGTTGGTTTGGGTGATTACATTGTCGACGTAGTCGATACAGGTAACACCTTACGTGCCAATGGTCTTGAGCCGTTGGAAGAAATTTGCAAAGTGTCTTCACGTTTAATCGTGAACAAAGCAAGTTTCAAGCGTAAACAGCAATTGCTGAATCCAATTCTTGCACAGCTTGAAAAGGCTGTAGAAGAACGCGAAGCTGCGAAAAAAGCATAATTTGCTTTATCTTTAGAAGACCGTCCATAAGGGCGGTTTTTTTATTTTTAAGAATTTGAATGTGTTAATTAATTTATCAATTTAACCAAATGCTATTTCCAATAAAATTCATGTTGATACTCGGCACTAGCTACCGACAAAAGTGCATAAAACAGGTAAACTAAAGCTTCCCTTTATTTTCATTGTGGATAAATTGATGCGACGTTTATCGACTCAAGATCAAAATTTCAAACAAATCTTTGCTGATTTGTTGGCTTTTGAGACAGTGAGTGACCCAGAACTTTTAAAAACCGTAGATCAAATCATTGCAGACGTACGTCAGCATGGTGATGCTCATGTTCTAAAACTCACACAACAGTTCGATCGACATCCAGCGCATCAATTCTCTGAACTTGAACTGACACAAGAACAACTCAAAGCCGCTTTTGAAGGTTTAAGCACAGAAGTGCGTGAAGCATTAGAACTTGCAGCAAATCGTGTACGTGAGTTCCATCAAGCACAAAAGCAAGATGGTTGGACGTATGTGGATGCTTTGGGTAATACCTTAGGTCAAAAAGTTACACCGCTTGACCGCGTGGGTATTTATGTACCTGGCGGCTTAGCATCGTATCCTTCATCAGTATTGATGAATGCTGTTCCTGCGCATGTTGCGGGTGTTGCTGAAATTATTATGGTTGTACCTGCACCAAATGGCGACTTAAACCCATTGGTGTTAGCGGCTGCTTATTTGGCGGGTGTACATCGCGTATTTACTATTGGTGGTGCACAAGCGGTTGCAGCACTTGCTTATGGTACTGAAACGATTCCGCGTGTTGATAAGATTACTGGACCAGGTAACCGTTTTGTTGCTGCGGCAAAACGTGCGGTATTTGGTCAGGTTGGTATTGATATGATTGCCGGTCCTTCGGAAATTTTGGTTTATGCTGAAGGCGAAAACAATGCTGAATGGTTAGCAATGGACTTATTGTCACAAGCTGAGCATGACACTGTTGCACAAGCTGTTTTCATTACACCAGATGAAGACTTGTTAAATGCGGTGGGTGAATGGATTGAAAAACACTTAGAAGCATTACCTAAAGCTGAGATTGCTCGTACTTCAATTGAAAACCGTGGTGCATTGGTTTTGGTGAAAGACCGTGCTGAGGGTGCAGTGTTGATTAACCAAGTCGCACCTGAACACTTAATGTTGTGTTTAGATGAAGCAGAAGCAATGGCGGAAGATATTCGTCATGCGGGTGCAATTTTCATGGGACGTTACACGCCTGAAGCCATCGGTGATTACTGTGCAGGTCCAAACCATGTGTTACCAACATCCGGTACAGCACGTTTTTCATCTCCATTGGGTGTATATGATTTCCAAAAGCGTTCAAGCTTAATTATGTGCTCAGAAAATGGTGTGAAAACACTAGCAAAAACGGCTGATATTTTGGCACAACAAGAAAACTTAGATGCGCATGCACGTTCTGCACGCTACCGTTATCAGTAAGTTTCTTTAAAAGATTACAAGGGGGCTGATTGATCAGCCCTTTTTTGAGACCAAATTCGAGATTGAAAAAAAATGTCTATTACAAATGAACAAATGCGTTTTTGGAGCCCTGAAGTACGTGAGTTGGAACCGTACACACCGGGTGAGCAACCAAAAATCCAAAATATTTTAAAACTCAATACCAATGAAAATCCGTATCCACCGTCACCAAAAGTGGTGGAAGCGGTACAAAAGGTGTTAGCAAACTCAGCGGATGTACTACGTCTTTATCCAGATCCTGATGCGACTGAACTGAAACAAGCGATTGCTAAACAGCAAAATGTGCCTGTTGAGCACGTATTTGTGGGTAATGGTTCTGATGAAGTTTTAGCACATATCTTTAAAGCATTTTTTGTACAAGAACTGCCAGTACTTTACCCAGATATCACCTATAGTTTCTATCCTGTTTATAGTCAGTTCTTTGGTATTGCGGCCAACACTAAAATCTTACCGCTCAACGACAACTTTGAAATTGTGGTTGATGATTATAAGCAGCCAAATGGCGGCATTATTATTACCAACCCAAATGCACCAACCAGTATTGCACTTGGTTTGTCTGCTATTGAAGAAGTACTACAAGCCAATCCGAACTCAGTTGTGGTCATTGATGAAGCCTATGTGGACTTTGGTGCTGAATCTGCGGTGGCATTGGTCGAAAAATATGAAAACTTGGTGGTATGTCAAACCACTTCTAAATCACGTTCATTAGCAGGGTTGCGTGTTGGTTTTGCTATTGCTCAGACACATTTAATTGCTGCGCTTGAAGCAGTGAAAAACAGCTTTAACTCATATCCAATAGATCGTTTTGCAATTGCAGCGGCAGTAGCGTCATTTGAAGATCAAGCATACTTTGAAGCACAAAATGCTAAAGTCATTGCAAGTCGTGACAAATTGGTTGTACAGCTTTCTGAGCTTGGTTTTAAGGTTTTACCTTCTGCTGCAAACTTCATTTTCGCAACGCTACCAACGAAAGATGCAGGTGAACTTGCGGCTGAATTACGTGAGCGTGGCATTATTGTACGTTACTTTAACAAGCCACGTATTAATCAGTATCTTCGTATTACCATTGGTACAGATGAGCAAAACCAGCGTTTAGTGGATACGTTGAAAAACGATATTTTGGCATAATTAATCCCTCCTAACCTCCCTTTATAAAAGGGAGGAATTCCCATCTTTATGAAAGAGGGGCTTCCCATAGGTTAAAAATCAGAAGTTCCCTCCTTTGGAAAAGGTGAGAAACACTGCTTCGCAAGGGGGAGATTGATAAAAAAGCGACTCAATCGAGTCGTTTTTTTATTTACTAAGGCGTATACCAAGTGTTGAGTAAATCTAACATCGCTTCGACTTTATCAAAGCACTCTTGATATTCAGCATCACAGTCCGAAGCAATCGTAATCCCACCACCAGCCCACAACGAAACATCTTCTTGATATTTTTGAATAGAACGGATCAAAATATTCCAACAACCTGTACCGTCATGATTAAAATAACCTAATGATCCACAATATGCTCCGCGTGGAGCAGCTTCAAGTTCTTCAATAATTTGCATGGCACGTATTTTAGGGGCACCAGTAATTGATCCGCCAGGTAAAGCCGACATTAAAACATTTAATGGGTTAACATCCGGTTTTAATATCGCTGTAATTTCACTCACCATATGGTGGACTTGATTGAAACTTTCTATATCAAATAATTTTGGTGTTTTCACTGAGCCGGTTTCAGCATATACGCTTAAATCATTTCGCAGCAAATCTACGATCATGACATTTTCAGCCATGTCTTTTTCTGAGCGTTTAAGTCTCTGTTTTGAGGCTTCATCTTTCTGAGCATTAGCATGACGTGGCATTGTGCCTTTAATAGGCTTAGTAATGATTTTGCGCTCAGCCTGAAAATCAATAAATAATTCTGGTGAACAACTCAATAACTCAAAATCACCCACGCGTAAGTAGCCAGAATATGGGGCTTGGGTTAAGTTCCAGAAATCATCAGCTGTATCTACTAAAGAGCCATAGGCTTTAGCCGTAAATTCCTGTGTTAAGTTAATTTGATAGCAATCGCCAGCTTTAATATATTCTTGCACGGAGTTGAATGCATAATCGTACTCTGATTTTGTCCATCGAGCTTGGCAGGGAGTGGTTAAAGCAAAAACTGATGTGCTTTGATTTGACTCAATTAAACTTAAAATATAGTTGAAAATATCATCAGCTATATCTTCATGACTATAAAAATACCAGCCAGTTGATTCTAGTTTTAAATAGCTTTTAAATTCACCTAAAAATAAACTCGGTTGTGCCTTTATACTTATCTTTGTATGTTGATTGGCAGCATAGTCATAGCTGACAAAACCGATAAGACCCCCTGTAAAACTAGGCGTGTTTTTATTTTTAGCGCTATTAAACTCAAAATTTAAAATTGCGTGCTCATCAGAAGCGATATATTCAGATATGCCACCACGTTTAAAAGATTGAATCTCACTGTTTATTATTTGTACATAAGATGTAGGCATGAGTCCGATAATCGGGCACTGCTGATTCTGCAGATATACTACATGAGGGAGAGTTGCAAAAAATTTTAATATTTTATTAACACTAATATCATGTTTAAAAATAAATTTTTTGTAAGTTGAGGATAGAGACATCTACAGCTATACATCAATAAAAGAACAAAGAATAGTTTATAACATTCCTCAATTGTTTTACTTGAAAATACCGTTTGTCGGTAAGAAATAGATTGCGACCAACAACAGTTGATCAATTGCTTCGTTGGATATAATTTAATCGTGCGAGCAAGCTACTCAAGGAAATGGTGTAAACGTTGCCACAAAATAAATATGCAGCGTAAAACATCGAGTGGTTGACAATCAAAAAAATAAATACTCTTGGGAGAGTAAAGTATGAAAAAGTTCACTAAATTAGCTTTAGTTTCTTCAATCGCATTTAGCGCTAATGCTATGGCTATGCAAGCAATGGATGATGCAGCGCTTAGCTCAACCACTGGTCAAGACGGTTTAAGTATTGGTCTTGGAATTTCTAAAGTTACTGTTGATAAATTATTTGTACATGATAATGATGGTTTGAGTAATACAGCATTAGGTGGTACTTCGACAGCTGGTGCGATTGTTATTCAAGGTACTACTGATGCGGCGAAGGCAAAAGAAATCACATTAACTGATGGTTCAAAAATTTCTTCTGCTGACTTTGGTGTTTTCGTCGGTGCGAACTATAAAGATGGTGGAACACATTTACTTAATACACATAATTTAGCTGACTTGGTAATTGATACAGATGCTGGTACTGCTGCTAAAGGTGGTGCATTTATTAACGTTGCTGCTCAAGTATCAGGCCTTGAAATTCATATTGGTGAAATTGGTGTAACTGCATCAGGTACTCAAGGTACAGCGACTTCAGCGATTCGTCGTGGCGGTGATAGTTCAAATTACAATGCAATTTTATCAGGACTTGGTATTAAAACAGGCATCATGTCTGCTAACGTTCAACTCGGTGCAGCACCACAAGGCGCGATGATTAAACTAAACTCTGTAATGCAGGGTGGATTGGAAATCACCGATCTTGGCATCTTGGATAGTTCAACTAAAGGTGTGACTGGTGTGGCGGGTGAAATTCTAATCGATAGTATCAAGGTAGCGAATACGGATTCTAAAGATTTGGATCTAAAATCGGCTATTTCTGTATATGGTGCTTCAGCTAACACAGGTAACGGTTTCCTACGTATTGTAAATGATGATGCTAAGGGTATTGATACTTATGTTAAAGGTGTTCATTTAGGTAGTGCTGCAGCAGCATCAATTGGCGATATCGAAGTTCAGGGTTTACGTACCTATTACAGTCCTGCTCAAGGTCAATTTGTACCTGGTTCTGTAATTACTGTATCTGGACACTAATCCTTATTTACACCTTGGCTTAAATTAGCAGATATCAGTAATGCGGATGCTTTTACAGTCGTCCAAAAGCTAATGAATATTTCAACAGCAGCGGTATTCCAGCCTGAATTTGCATTATTTTCAACCGCTGAACAAGCCATTTCTGCAATTAGTGGTTCAAACGGTTTAGTCGGTTGTGATAAAGATGTTTGTGAACTGACCGACAAGGAAAAAATTAACTTATTTGGTCATTTCATGTTAATGACGGATCGCCAAGGTATGACTTTTGGTAGTGGGCTACAATGGCGTGGGAAAGTAGATAAAAATTTATCTACGATTGGCACGACCAATATGCAATTGTTGACTCAAGTTCGCCCCGTTCGTATGACCGCGACGGCACAGGATAACTGGATAGATCCATTAACTAAATCTATTGATAAAAGTCGTAATCTTGGTTTTAAATTTGATGTAGATCAAACAGGCTCAGATCCGCTGATTGTACGTAAGGGAATGCTGCTTGCAGACAAAATGGTGATCGGCACTGCAGGAAATCTTTACAAAACATTAATGGGGTTAGCTGAAACCTATACGCCGACTGAAATAGACAAAGAAAGATTGGGGACATGGGATCAGACCATTAGTGGTACCAAATATAAAGGGACTCTAGATCTTTATAAACTTTATCCAGTGTCTTATTTGGATAAATCTGTCTTTAAATCGATTAATAATGTCGCAACTGGTGAAAACTATATTTTCCCACTTTATGCGGATTTATCATTTAAGTTCACTGATACCAGTATTAAATCGGTGAAATTAGGCGTTGTTATAGACCGAAATGGCGATATTCGTACCAATATTCCTGCGGGTGTTGCAGCAAATGCGTTGACGAAACCGCTTACTGATGTGGATTTATCGACAAGTGCTGATGGCTGTAATAGCACTAATGCGGATGGCGATGTGCTAGATAAATTTCTAATGAAAGATCAAAAGCAAGTTCAGCAGTATCGAATAGGAACTGTTTCAAGAACTTTTACCAAAATTGGTGGGGTTAATCCAAACACGATTTCTATTCGAATGATCTTAGCGGATCAGTTCTTTGGTATTTTGGACGGTGCTTTGATTGGTATGAACTCAAGTGTGAAAACTTCGGACAATACATCAATGACTGTGGGCGGTGCTTTGGTTCAATTGGAAAAATTAGTTGCCGCTGATGCTGGCACCAAGCCTGCAATTAGTTTGACGGATTCTGATAATCAGAAAGTGAAATGGGCTAATAGTTTGGCCAGCTTTACGAATGTTTATAGCAAGCAAAATGACTCCGATGCTGAAGCGAAGGAAATTGCTAAGTTGAGCGGTGGGGAGATTTCAATTTCACTTGCACAATGTTATAGCGTGAAGAAAAAATAACAATAAAAAAGCCCATCAATGATGGGCTTTTTTAGCGAATATAAAATCTAAAAGCATTAGCCTGTATGGTCAAGGCGCGTACCTAGGGTTTCTAAATGCATCTCAAACTGATCGGTTTTTCGGTCTTCAAAGTAATGTCTAAGGGTTCTTTCTACACTTGGGAAGGCTAAATCATCCCAAGGTATTTCTTCTTCGGTAAATAGGCGAGATTCGATCGTTTCATCACCTGCACCAAATTCACCATTCACTAAATCTGATTTAAAAAGTGCGTAAATTTGTCCAATCCGCGGAATATTGTACATACAGTAGAGTTGTTGAATATCTACTTCGGCTTCAGCCTCTTCACGGGTTTCACGTGCTGCACCTTGCTCCATGGTTTCATACAATTCCATGTAGCCAGCGGGAAGTGTCCATAGACCATAGCGTGGCTCAATAGCGCGACGGCAAAGTAAAACTTTATTTTCCCAAATGGCGAGCGCACCACAAATCACTTTAGGATTGACATAATGAATAAAACCGCATGCGGTACAAATACGACGTAATTGATGATCACCAAGTGGAATTGCTTCTTTGGTTTTCTGTCCGCAGTTTGTGCAAAAGTTCATATTCATCGTCAATGATAAAGTTAAACGTCAGAATAACTGAAAATTAGAACTTTGGCATCATTTCTAACCAGCCTAAACAAAATTCAGCTATGATGAGGAAATGATAAAAACAAGGTGGTGAAGTGGATGGAAGCCAGATTATTGACACAGCAATTGCAGCAAAGTTTACGGTTTTCAAAACGTATTCAACCTGCACATGCGGCTGTGTTAATAGCGATCACCCACGAAGAAAATCCACGAATTTTACTTACTCGCCGATCTTTATATTTAAATAATCATGCTGGAGAAGTGTCATTCCCTGGTGGAAAGCGTGATGCACAAGATATCAGTAATATTGTAGTTGCGCTGCGTGAAGCTCAAGAGGAAACGGGTTTAAATCCATTTGATGTACAGTTATTGGGCGATTTACCTATGCAAAAAGCTAGAAATGGGATGTTGGTCAAACCGATCGTTGGTCTGATTCCACCTGATGTTGAATTGATTCCACAGCCGACAGAAATTGACCGCATTTTTTTTGCGTCAATGAAACAGTTATTAGAAACACCGGCATCGCCTTATGAAGTTAGGTTTGCGCAGCAATCTTTATATTTTCCAAGTCTCAGAGTAGAAAATGAAATTGTTTGGGGACTCACAGCTCGCATGCTGATTTCACTATTTCGCTATGGATTAAATTATCAAAAAGAATGGCCATTTTTATTAAATTCACCTGCTTTTAAAATTAATCTATAGCTTTAAATTTAAACTAGCTGAATAATTAATGAAAAATTATCAAATTAGGATGTTTGATTATGTTGTATAAGTTTCAAGGATATAGCCCAAAAGCCACACATCAACCTTGGGATGGTTGGGTTGCTGAAAATGCGACGGTCATTGGTCAGGTTGAACTGGGTCGTGAAGTTAGTGTTTGGTTTGGTGCAGTCATTCGTGGGGACAATAGCCGAATTTGCTTGGGCGACTATACAAACGTGCAGGAAAATGCAGTGCTACATACCGATGCGGGCATTGAAATGCATATTGGTCAATATGTCACCATTGGGCATCAAGCCATGTTACATGGTTGTACCGTAGGGGATAACAGTCTAATTGGCATTAATGCGGTGGTTTTAAATAATGCAGTCATTGGTAAAAACTGCATCATTGGTGCTAATGCGTTAATTCCAGAAGGAAAAGTGATACCAGATAATTCGGTCGTGATGGGTTCACCAGGCAAAGTAGTAAAAACATTAGATGAACAAGCCGAGCTTCGTTTAAAAATGAGCGCCATGCACTATGCCACGCATTTTAAAAATTTTATCCAGCTAGAAGTGGCTGAATTATAAAATGTGACATCCTTACTCAATACAAAAGCCTCGATTATTTCGGGGCTTTCGTATATGCGAGGTTATTGTTGAATGGAAAATCTCGCGAACTGGGAAGGAGTGGAGTATCATATTCCACGTTTTTTAAGATTAAATTTAATTAAGGTTGCGCATGAAAGTACTGGCATTGGAAACTGCCAATGAGCAGTGTTCCATCTCGATTGTAGATGAAACTCAGGAACTTTATTTTCAACTCGATACACGGGCAAAGGCGCAGACACAAACGATTCTCCCAATGATTGAGCAAGGGCTTGATCAAACTGCGACTGAACTTGGTGATTTAACTGTGATTGCATTTAGTCGTGGGCCTGGTTCATTTAGTGGTGTGCGTATCAATGCAGCAGTAACACAGGCTTTGGCATGGGCCAATGATTTACCTGTAGTTCCTGTTTCAACGTTGCAAGCATTGGCACAAGCAGCCTATCGCGTACATGGTTTAACTGAAGTGTCAGCTGTACTTGATGCACGTATGCAGGAAGTCTACGTGGCGAGCTATCAGTTAGATGCTGCTGGTATTATGCAGGCAGTTGATTCTGAACAGATGTTGAATTATACAGAGGCAGCGCAGCAAATTAAGTTTACTGTTGTGGGCTCTGGTTCAGATTTAATTAAGCAAGAACAAACACAATACAAAGACTTAAGTGCAACGGCACAGGATATTGCTACTATTGCCCGCGAAGCTGCACAACGAGAAGCATGGGTAAGTGCTGATTTAGCACTTCCTGTATATTTACGTGATAATGCTTGGAAAAAAATTTCAGAACAAGGCAAGCCATAACTAGGGTTTTATATGGATCTTTTACTGCTGCTCAAAGCGGCAATCATGGGTATTGTTGAAGGGATAACCGAATTCTTACCTATTTCTAGTACAGGGCATTTGATTCTAGCCTCAGAATTAATGAACTTCTGGACCAAAGAAAAAAGTGATGTTTTTGTGATTGCCATTCAAATGGGTGCAATTGCTGCAGTTATTTATGAATACTGGGCTCGCCTATGGGGCGCAGCGACAGGGATGGTGACGGGTGAAGAAAAAGGCCGTCGTTTAGGCTTTGGCTTAATTTTAGCATCCATTCCTATTGTTCTGATTGGTCTTAGCTTTGGGCAAACGGTAAAAGCACTACTTTTCAATAATATTGCGATTGCGATAGGGTTGATTATTGGTGGTTTGATTATTATTTGGATTGAGAAAAACCCGCCACAAGTCCGCGCAAAAGAAGTAGAAGATTTAACAATTAAGGATGCCATTTGGATTGGTTTAATTCAGGTGCTTTCTTTGATTCCGGGTACATCTCGTTCAGGTGCAACTATTATTGGGGCAATGTTCTTAGGTGTATCACGTAAAGCAGCTACTGAGTTCTCATTCTTCTTGGGTATTCCGGTCATTGTTGGTGCAGGCTTACTGGATTTGTATCAAAGTTATGATGTATTCCAAGGTACGCAAGATTGGATCGTCATCGCTGTTGGTTTGATTGTTTCTTTTGTATCCGCATTATTGTTAATTCGTGCTTTAGTTGCTTATGTCGCAAAGCGTGATTTTATGATTTTTGCGTGGTATCGAATCTTTTCAGGTTTATTGATTTTATTGTTCGCATTTACAGGCTGGAAATTATGGTAAGCGACATCCGCTTATATACTGAACAAGAATTTCACCAGAAAGCACAGCAGTATTCTGCTGTGCTTTCTTCACGTGGTGTGTCTGTAAATATTGAATCGGTTGAAAAATTAAATTCGCGATTTTTACGTTTAAATCCGGAATTGGCACTTTGTGTGGATGCAGATGGATTGTGGCTGTGTGCCAATGGCATGAAGATGCAACCCGACTGGAACGCAGAAATTGGACGTTTAAAGCGCGCATCAATAAAGTCTGAAATGATTGCACGTGCGTGTAATTTAGCTGAGAAGCCGAGTTTAATTGATGCGACTGCTGGTCTGGGCCATGACAGTTTATTAATGGCACATCTTGGGGCACAAGTTACTTTAGTTGAACGTCATCCGATCTTATTTACATTGTTGGAAGATTCACATCAGCGTGCACAACAAGATGCATTTTTAAGTGCTGTTGTGGCACGTATTGAGTTGGTCTTTTCTGATTCTGCAGATTATTTAATTGAGCAGGCTCAACAGCAACAAGTTTTTGATGTGGTTTACTTAGACCCAATGTTCCCGCAGCGCGATCAAAATCAGCAGGCAGTAAAGAAGCAAGCGCAAGTCAAAAAGCAAATGCAGCTGTTACATATGTTGTTACCTGAAGACGGTGAAATGGATTTAGGTGATAATTTATTGGCTTTGGCACAAAAAGTTGCACGTCGCGTTGTTGTTAAGCGTCCTCGTTTAGCGGTTTTTTTGGCAAATACTGAACCTCAACATCAATGGCAAGGGGATGCGTGTCGTTTTGATGCTTACTTTCAGCATGAACTTGTAGCTTAAAATGATATTTGCTTCAAAATTGTTCAAAGATTTGTTATATAGTTAAAAAATAGCATTGCTAAAAATAACATCAGGCATAAAATTATTTGTGCAATTAAGCGAGCCTAGGCCCACATCAGAACTCTATGATTGATTTCAAACCCTCCATCAATTTTTGGCATGATTTTAAAAGCAACCAAACTGCGGGGATGTGGTTATTTTTAGGTTCGCGTCGATCTTTACAAATTGTCCGCCCATCCATGTTGCAATTGGTGTTTTGGGGGATATTAGGTGGATGTGCAAACAGCTTATTCAGTTGGCTCAGTACTGGTCGAATTGGTGAATTTAACCCGCAAGGTTTAATTAGTTATGCACTTTGGCCTTTCATTGCTTTAATTGTTGGTATTTTCCTGTCACAGCGGGTGAATAATCCGCGTCTGATGCTAGTGCCTGCACTGCTTTGGTTGGTGCTTGATACACACATCATGTTGTTTCAATGCTTGATTCAATATTTGGGTGATCTTGATTATCTTCCTTATATTTTATATGACTATATTCCAACGCTGTTCATTGTCCTGTTTGTTTGGCAAAGTCTTGCAGTGGTATGGGTATTCTCACGTGAACTGAAATGGCCATGGTGGGAACGTGCGCTGATTATGTTGGCGACGCTATTTACTTTGGTGGTTTGGCAAGTTTCTGTCAAAGACCAACCAATTTGGAAGGTTGAGGAAGTTCCGCCAAGTTTTGCCGAAGATGCCTTTTACGCGCAAAGTAAATTACTGAATAAATCGCTTGATGCTATTGAATATGGTGAATTTGCGCAATCACATTGGTATTTCTTAGGTGTTGCTGGTGCCAGCTATCAAGATGTCTTTAAGCTTGAAATTGAAAGGATTAAAGAACAATTTGATACGCGTTTCGGTACGTACGGGCGTTCTGTCGAGTTAATTAACCATCCTGCGACACGGACTGAAATTCCAATTGCCTCTAAAACCAGTATGGAGTTGGCGCTGCGTCGTATCGGTCAGCAAATGAATCGTGAAAGTGATGTGTTGTTCTTATACATGACTTCACATGGTTTACCGAATGTGTTTGAGATGGAAAATGCACCTTTAGATCTAGCACAGGTTGATCCAAAATGGTTAAAAGAAACCTTGGATGCTTCAGGTATTCGTTGGCGTGTGATTGTGATTTCATCATGCTATTCAGGTAGTTTTGTGCCAGCACTTCAAAATGAAAATACCTTAATTATCACCGCATCCGCCGCTGACCGTCAGTCATTTGGTTGTTCAAATGAAGCGGATTATACCTATTTTGGTCGTGCTTTCTTTGATCAAGCGATGCGAGAACAAACCAATATGCAAGGTGCTTTTAACCAGGCCAAAGAAACAGTTGCAAAATGGGAAGCTGCACAGGGCTTTGAACCTTCTGAACCGCAATGGTCAATCGGTAAAAATATGGCACTGATGTTGCCGCAATTAGAACAACGTTTATTTCCGCCAACAACAAAAGCGGCTGAAACACCTTAAGGGTGTCACTCGAAATTAGGAACATGCATCATGGAATTAGTACAGCACAATCAATGTTTCAATGGTGAACAACGAATTTATCAATTTGATTCGGAAAGCCTAAAATCTTCGACACGTTTTGGTATTTTTTTACCTGCTGAAGCGCTTCAGGGGCAGGCGTGTCCAGCGTTGTTTTACTTGGCCGGTTTAACCTGTACCGAAGAAACCTTTGCAATTAAAGCACATGCACAGCGTCTAGCTGCTCAACTTGGGCTCATCTTAATTAGTCCAGACACATCGCCACGTGGTGATGCTGTGGCAAAGGGTGATCATTGGGATATTGGACAAGGTGCAGGGTTCTATATTAATGCTACTGAACAGCCATGGGCTGAGCATTATCAAATGGAACGTTTTATTAGCGATGAGCTCTATGCTTTAGTACAAGCTGAATTTGCTGTTCAAGCAGATGCAATTGGGATATTTGGACACAGTATGGGCGGGCACGGAGCATTAACTCTAGCTTTGAAACATCCAGATAAATTTAAATCTGTCTCTGCCTTTGCCCCGATTTGTGCACCAAGTCAATGCCCATGGGGTGAAAAAGCATTTGGCCAGTATTTAGGTGCGAACCAAGGCTTTTGGCAAGCCCATGATGCGACGGCATTGGTTGCTGTGAAAGGTGCCTTGTTTAAAGAAATTTTAATTGATCAAGGCCTAGACGATCAATTTTATAGCCAGTTAAATCCAGCCTTGTTCCAACAGGCTTGTGACAGTGTCGGTCAAGCGCTGACATTGCGTGAACACGCGGGCTATGATCATGGTTATTACTTTATTCAAACCTTTATGGATGATCATTTACAATTCCATGCGGTACAACTGCAAGCTTAATTTTCATGCTACTATTCAAAGGCTGATCACGTTTCGGCCTTTTTATTGTTTCAAAGTTCATTCACGCTCATTCTGTTTTGGGCGTATATGAACCATAACACTTTAGATTTATAAGAATAAATTATGCAAAATTCTCAGCTCGAAACTGATTTACCGCCAGCTTTACCAATAATCAATGAAAAGCCTCCCACGCTTTTTGGTGAGACTGATCAGGCAGAATTACTCGGTCGGAACTACACCTTTCGTTTTAAAGGCAATGCATCTGAATATTTTGGGATTTGGATTGTTAATATTTTATTGACCATTATTACTATTGGGTTTTATGCACCTTGGGCCAAAGTCCGTCGTTTACGTTACTTTTATGGTAATACTTGGGTTTTCCAGCGCCGTTTTGATTTTACCGGATTGCCGACCAAAATTTTAGTTGGGCGAATCATTGCTTTGGTGGTATATGGTGGTTTCTCTTTAGCAGTCAAATATTCTTGGGAAGCCTTTCTAGCCGGATTTGTGCTGATTTTCTTTGCTGTACCTTGGTTAATCCGTTCGACAATTCGTTTCCGCGCGCGCAACAGCAAATTTAGCAATAGCCGCTTCTTTTTTTCAGGAACAAATAAAAGTGCTTATTGGTGTTTTGCCAAATGTTTAGCCGTGGTGGTGTTTACACTCGGGCTATTTACCCCAGTCGCTGTGTGGCTATATAAGCGAGAATGTCTGAATCATTTATATTTGGGACAGCTCAAGTTTAGTCTAAATGCGTCTTGGGGTGATTACATGCGTGCCATGTATATGCCACTTTTTGTATTTATGGGCGGCATTGCAGTTTTATCCATCCTGATGGCAATTTTATTTGGCAGCTCAGACGGTTTAAACCCCGCATATTATGTATTTTTAATGGCAGCAGCATATTTCCTTGGTTATATGTTTATTTGGCCACTCACCGCAGCTCGCTTATTTATTACCACATGGAATAACACCACGCTGAGCCGTAGCCAATTTCAAACCAATTGTAATCAATGGCGTTATGCATGGATTGTACTGAGTAATTGGTTTGCCAAGGTCATCAGTTTAGGTTTGCTGACACCTTGGACTGTGGTGCGTTTATATAAATATCAAACTGAATCATTACGACTAATGTTAGTTGATGATCCAGATCAATTACAAAATCAAATGCAGCAAGATCATAATGCGATTGCTGAAGAATTATCAGATATTTTTGACTTGGATATTTCCCTATAACAGAGGTGAAACGCATGAATACAGCTGTGGTAAATGCAACCTATTATGATGGGAAAATTTCTAAGCCTTATGATGCACAGGTGAGTGCAGATGGCGAGCATGCAGTGATTGTGCGTTATGGTGATCAATATGCACAAACTCAGCACTATACCTATAAAGACATGACACTGATTGGAGCACTTGGTGATATTCAACCGGTGATTGAATTGAAAAATGATGCACGTTTGGATTTTCACCAACCTTTGCCCGAATGGTTTAATTTAGAAGCCAAAAGTCGCTGGAATTCGGTATGGAAGCTCGAACGTTCGCCTGCTCTGATTGTATTTAGTGTGGTTTTTGTGGTGGCTTTTGCCTTTATCCTGATTAAGTGGGGGATTCCAGTTGCTTCTCATGTCGTTGCAAATCAATTACCTGAAACTGCAATGAAAAGTTGGGGCGATCAAGCTGAAAAATATGTCTTAGAAATGACTGAACCGACCAAGCTTTCCAAAGCACGACAACAACAACTTTTGCAAAAGTACCAGCATTTAGTTGCTGAACAACGTCCAGCAAAACTGATTTTTCGTGGTGGAGGTAGTATTGGTGCAAATGCTTTAGCAATTCCAAATAACACCATTATCGTGACAGATGAATTGGTGAAAATGGCTAAGGATGATTTTGAGCTGATTGGTGTATTGGCGCATGAGCAAGGGCATTTGGTACAGCGTCATAGTTTGCAGCAAAGCCTTTCAGGACTTGGAATTAGTATAATCTTGTTGATGATTACTGGTGATGGTTCAGATATTTTGACCAGCTTGCCCATTGCTGCGGTCGGGGCAAGTTATTCACGTGACTTTGAGTCTGAAGCAGATTTATATGCGCTGAAAACCATGAGCCAGCAAAATATTCCGACAGCACACTTTGCAAACTTCTTACAGCGTATGGAAGATGAAGAACGTAAAGAAGATACAAAACATGATCAAGCTGAATCGGAACAGAGCAAAGCAGAAACTAAAGATAAAAAATCGTGGACGGATTTTTTTGAATCACATCCTGCAACGAAAGCCCGTATTGATGCAGTGAGAAATTATCAAGCGCATCAGCATCAGTAAGAACCTTGCTAATTTAAGGATTTAAACGCATCATTCAAATAGAGACAGCCTTATTCGCTGTCTCTTTTCCATTTTGCTTCAAGTGGTTCTTGTCCCATTCGAATTAAATGATCTAACACGACACTCTCTAATTTTTCTAAATCGGCAGATGCATCTTGGCTAAGGATAGAAACATCTAGAAATTCAGGTTGTGGACAAAGCGTTACAAGGGCTGCGTGAAGCTGTATCTGAAATACAGGTGTTGAATCAGATAATGTTTCCTTCACGTCAAATTTGTGTTTCCAATGATTGACTAAGCGTTTGGCAATACGTGTCGATTGTAGGGTACTAATTTGTGTAGTCGTTTTCATCATTCATGTCTTTATTGTGGTGAGTAATAACTTAGCAAAGTCACGGGGGCTGATGTAAGCAAAAAAATGCAACGTTGTGTATCGCCTAAATTTGTATAGTCAGCGCTAGCCTAGCAGCAAGCGCCTTTATCGACTATTTGTTATAATGGCATAATTATTACCTTTTCAAAGCCAGGTTCTTTCCATGTCCAAGTCATTCTTAATTGCTCCTTCAATTTTGTCAGCAGACTTTGCGCGCTTAGGTGAAGAGGTTGAAAATGTTCTTGAAGCAGGTGCAGACGTTGTTCACTTTGATGTGATGGATAACCACTATGTACCAAACTTAACTTTTGGTGCTGGTGTATGTAAGGCATTGAAAAAATACGGCATTAAAGCACCAATTGATGTGCATTTAATGGTTTCACCAGTCGATCGTATGATTGGTGATTTCCTCGAAGCGGGTGCGGATATCATTACTTTTCATCCAGAAGCTACAGATCACATTGACCGTTCACTGCAGTTAATTAAATCGGGTGGGGCTAAAGCTGGTTTGGTCTTTAACCCAGCAACACCATTACATTATTTAGATTATGTATTGGATAAAGTTGATCAAGTCTTATTGATGAGCGTTAACCCAGGCTTTGGCGGTCAAAAATTTATTCCAATGACTTTAGAAAAACTTCGTCAAGCGCGCAAAATTATTGATGCTTCTGGTCGTGACATTCGTTTAGAAGTTGATGGTGGCGTGACACCTGCAAATATTCGTGAGATTGCTGAGGCGGGTGCGGATATGTTTGTTGCTGGTTCAGCGATTTTCGGCAAACCTGATTATAAAGCTGTAATTGACGAAATGCGTTCTGAATTGGCAAAAGCCGGTGCTCAGTCTGTCTAAGAACTGAGGTCTAAGTCATTGTGCGATTGTGGGTAACTTTGTGAGTAACTATATGGATATCTATGTCGATAACTATATGGATAAGTTGCATAAATTGTAAACGATTGCACATCAATAGTTTAATATTTAGACGTAAGAAGTATAAAAAGGACTCAATTGAGTCCTTTTTATTTGTCTGTATGTGGCATAAATTCAGTACTTTTATTAACCTACGGTTAATAAAAGTACTGTTTAAAATATAACTTTATTGTTTTAATTAAACGATTAGTACCGTGTTAACAGTTGAAGTATATAAATTTAAAATTATTGTGAATAACTGCACAATTGATCCGTGATAGATGAGTGATTCCTTTTCAACACGATTGGCAAAATCGCTCAATAAGGAAGTCAAGTCAAAAGTTGCTTTGAAAAAATCAGATCGAATTCCTGTTTTATTATGGATGTAATATGACATAAGTCGCACGCCAAATTCTTATTCCTTTTTGAGCTTTACAGGAAAGTTGTGCAAAATGATGGGGAATATGTGATGATTAGGATCTAGTCGGAATGATGAGTCAGAGATATTTTCATCGATTCCACAGTTAATTGTCAGCGATGTGTATTAACTGATGATGAAAGGAGTAAGGGTTGTTTTTAATTTTGCGTAAGCACCTCAGCTTTGCTTTACTGATGGCATTTGTCATTGGTTGGAGCGGTGTGGTTGCTGCACAGCAAAATTTCATCCATCAGCAAATGATGAATGAAATGATAACCGCACAAAATACTTCTCAGAATACCAAGACAGATACAGTATCGGTCAAACAGCAGGGTGATTCAGCGCATATTTTGCCTGATTGTCATCAGCCGCTTGTTAAACACAATGTTATACCTTCGCATCATCAAACAGCCGAACTTGAACATACAACAACTCAAGCAGCTCATTGCGATGAAATGAATCTGCAAAGCCAATCTAATATGGAACAGATGGACTGTCAGGACTGTGCTTTGTGGCATTGTCAGTTCAGCTCGTCATTGATGGATGCTGCTTTAGTTAACGTTCAAGCGGTCTCGATGACGGAATATCATGATGTACCTAAATTCATATATACAGCGCAACATCTAAAAGGGCATTGGCAAGAAATTTTGCGGCCTCCTCAAATTTAACCTGAGTTTTACGACGTTTATTTCGTTATTCAACACAAGGTTAAAACATGTCTATTCAATTTAAATCAAGCCTCATTCTTGGGGTGTGTCTGCTTTCGCCATCATGGGTATTTGCAGCAGTCAAAGAATATCATCTAAATATTGATGAGAAGACCATCAATCTGACCGGTAAAGCGGTCAAGAAAATCAGTGTGAATGGTCAATTTCCTGCACCGCTTTTAGAGTTTGAAGAAGGTGATGATGCAGTGATTCATGTACATAATCAGCTAAAAAAACAAAATACTTCGGTGCATTGGCATGGACTGTTATTGCCCGGTCTGATGGATGGTGTGCCTGGCTTTAATGGTTTTAATGAAATACAACCAGACGGTAGTTTCACTTACAAATTTAAAGTTCGCCAAAGCGGCACCTATTGGTATCACGCACATTCTAAAGGTCAAGAACAAGACGGTTTGTATGGCGCATTGGTGATTTACCCTAAAGGAAAACAACCAATTACTGCCCACGAAAATACACAGCAGGACTATGTGGTCATGCTGTCGGATTTTCATGAATCGTCTAGCGCACAGATCATAGCCAATCTGAAAAAATCTGCTGAGTATTATCAAAATCAACGGGAAACCACCAAAGACGTATTGAAGCAAATTAAACGCGACGGTTTGAAAAGTACTTGGAAAGACCGTTCGATGTGGAATCAAATGCGCATGCTGAAAACGGACTTGTCCGATGTGACGGGTTATACCTTTTTGGTCAATGGTAAAACGCCAGAACAAAACTGGACAGGTCTGTTTAAGCCAAATGAAAAAGTGCGTTTACGCTTTGTAAATGCTGCTGCAATGTCATTCTTTGATGTACGTATTCCAAACTTAAAAATGACTGTGGTCAGTGCTGATGGTCAACCGGTTAAGCCTGTGCCAGTGGATGAGTTCCGCATTGGTGCTGCGGAAACTTACGATGTGATTGTACAGCCTAAAGCAGCGCATTATCAGATTGAAGCAGAGTCAATTGACCGAAGCGGTTTTGCCATCGGCACTTTGCATGATGAAACTCAGCCGCAGCATGCGGGAATTCATATGCCGGAAGAACGTCCTCGTGCGCTACTGACAATGGAAGATATGGGACATGGCAGTATGTCTAGTACAGATCATTCTAAAATGAATCATGATGTGATGCCAAATACGGATCACTCTAAAATGAAGCATGATGCGATGCCTAACATAGATCGTTCGAAAATGAATCATCAAGCAATTGCACTAGATTATGCTGTACATCACTCAGTCGCTAAAAATAATAAGCCAAAGCCGGAACCATCCGTGATGGGGTGGGCCAATGCGTCAACACCTGTCGGTGATAAAGCACTGCAATACAGCGATTTAAAATCTTTGCAAGCGCAGCCTGACACCCGTGAACCGACACAAGATTTAGTGATTCACCTAGGCGGAACCATGGAGCGTTATTTATGGACGATGAATGGTAAAAAATTCAGTGAGGCTGAACCGCTAAAAGTCAAATACGGCGAACGTATTCGATTGAAGTTCGTCAATGACAGCATGATGGCGCACCCGATGCATTTGCATGGCATGTTTATGCAGCTAGAAAATGGTCAAGCCTCTTCTGAAATGCCGAACAAACATACGGTGATTGTGCCGCCAGGAAAAACTGTCACAGCATTGTTAACTGCAAATGAATTGGGCGAATGGGCGATTCATTGCCATCTGCTGTATCACATGTCTGCAGGCATGATGAATAAATTGATTGTGGCAAATGTGGCTAATTCTTCAGCACAACCAATCCAGCCAGCAGCGAACACAGCGGAGGCTTCACATGCGCATCATTAAATCCTTCAAGTTGTCAGCTGTAACACTTGCTTTGGGCAGCATGACCTCAACATTGTGGGCGATGGGCGAACATACCGATACACACATGTCATCACATCAGATGAGAGACATGTCTGATATGCAATATTTGGCCAAAGACGTTTTCACAGATTCCGCTCAAATCAATCATGCTGAACATGCTGAACATGCTGAACATGCTGAACATGCTGAACATGCTGAACATGCTGAACATGCTGTCGAGCTGCTGATTGCATCAACAGAAAAGCATGTGCATACGGCAGACCATCGTAAAGAACACGGCGGTCAAATATATCAATCCACAGAAATTGATAGTCGCTGGCTTAGCAATTCTGATGGGGAAGGGCTTTTAAAATCCGAGTTAGAAAGCCGCATTGGCACGGATGAAAACAAACTGTTTTTAAAGCTACATGCCGATAAAGCAGAATCAGCCAAAGCAGATTATGCTGCGCAGGCGATGTATAGCCGCATGATTTCTGATTTTTGGGATGTGCAGGTGGGCGTACGCTATCGTTATGATCAAAAGCATAGCAACGATAAATCACGTTATGACGCAGCTTTAGGTTTGCACGGTTTAGCGCCGTATTTTTTTGAAACCGATGCATATCTTTTTGTCGGGCAGGATAATCAAGTCAGTTTTTCTTTGGAAACTGAACGCGATATTTTGCTGACACAAAAGCTAATTACGCAGCCTTATTTAAATATGAATGTGGTATTTAGCGATGACTCACGTTATGCCCAAAAGACAGGCTTAAATGATGTTTGGCTCGGTGTAGAAACACGCTACGAAATTAGCAAGAAAATAATGCCTTTTGTCGACATTGCTTATCACTATGAAAAAGGCGATAAGCAAACGGCATGGCAAACCAAGACCGATAGTGAAGCCGATTGGTGGTATGGTGCAGGCGTTCGAATGAAGTTCTAAATCACGGCTACCCGACTTAAACGATTTTAATTAAATCGAAGCACCATGAATGAATGTTCATGGTGCTTTTTTGGGTTTAAATGGGCGAAAAATACGGTTAAACGCATGAACTGCTTTTATTTGGAGCGAAAGCAGGGCGCGCATAGTAATCAAAACGTATTCAAAGCACTAAAAATGGTCAAAAATTGTAAGCGTTGCCCTAAAATTCAGCAAATTTGCTATACTGGCTAACATCACAGGAGGAACGACCTCCCTTTAACCTTCTATCGAAGGGGCAAGAAAAATCGTCAGGACGACCTGACTCTACTATGGAGGAAGGCATCGTGGCCTGGATTGTTCTTGTTTTCGCGGGTATTTTTGAAATTATTTGGGCTTATTCAATGAAGCTGTCTGAAGGCTTCACAAAACTCGGCCCGAGTTTAATCACATTATTTTTTATGATCCTAAGTTTTGGTTTATTGGCCTATGCTATGAAAACCTTGCCCTTGGGAACTGCCTATACTATTTGGACGGGTATCGGTGCGATAGGTTCATTTTTGGTGGGGATTTTTATCCTCGGTGAACTCGCGACAGCGATGCGGATGTTGGCAGCAGTCTTGATTATTTCAGGATTGATCTTAATGAAATTATCTTCAAGTTAATATTTAAATCGCACAAAAGTGTTTCGCGCTTTTGTGCTTTTTTTTATGGGTATAGAAAATGGCGTGGATGTTATTGATTGTGGCTGGATTGCTTGAGGTTGTTTGGGCCTATTGCATGAAAGTGTCTGACGGTTTTAGCAAATTAACACCGAGTATTCTCACCATAGTCTTTATGATAGCGAGTTTTGCATTATTGTCTTATGCCATGAAAAGTTTGCCATTAGGCACGGCTTATACAGTTTGGACAGGCATAGGTGCGGTCGGTTCATTTGTTTTGGGTATTGTGGTGCTTGGTGAGCCAGCAAATGCAATGCGGATGTTGGCTGCGGTACTGATTATTTCAGGATTAGTCTTGATGAAATTATCATCGTCCTGAATAATCTAAACTGAACTTTTCAATAAAGCTGGTGGCCGTGATGCAATTGTCGTATCAATATTTAGACTCTCCTGTAGGACAGCTACAATTGGTTGCAAACGAAACCGCTTTGGTTGCAGTGCTATGGGAAAATGAAAAGCCTGATCGTGTGCGCTTAGCGAGTTTAGTTGAAGATCACAAACATCCGATTTTGCTTAAAACAGCCAAGCAATTGAATGAATATTTTGCGGGAAAACGTCAAATATTTGACTTGCCGCTCGATTTTTCTGGCACGGAATTTCAGCAAAAAGTGTGGCAAGCGCTATTAACCATTCCTTTTGGTGAAACCCGCAGTTACAAACAAATTGCTGAACAGATTGGTAATGTAAAGGCAGTTCGTGCGGCAGGTGCGGCCAATGGAAAAAATCCAATTTCAATTATTGCACCATGTCATCGCGTCGTTGGTGCGAATGGTAAGTTGGTAGGTTTTGCAGGTGGTTTAGAAAATAAAGATATTTTATTGAAAATTGAGAAATTACAATAAAATAGCATGTATATTTGCGAATAATAAATTACAAAAAGATTTGATAAATGAACATCAGCCAAATATTTGCACCGCTAATTTCAATGCTGTGGTGGGTGATTCCTGTCTTATTAATTCTAGGTGCAATAAAAGTATTTAAACCTTTTTTAAAAGGAAAAATAGGTGAATTTGCTGTAGCAGCGCATGTCAAACTTTATCTAAAAGGTGATTACATACTTCTGAATGATTTGACATTGCCTGATATCGAAAGTGGGACTACGCAAATTGATCATATTCTTTTGAGTCCTTATGGCATTTTTGTTATAGAAACCAAAAATTATAAAGGGTGGATTTTTGGTACTGAGCGTCAAAAACAATGGACTCAAAAAATTTATAAGCAAAGCTTTAAGTTTCAAAACCCGATCCATCAAAATTATAAACATATGAAAGCGCTTGAAAAGATTTTAGCTGATATTTTGGATAAGGAGTTTATACATACAGTCATTGTATTTATGCCCGAAGCTGTATTTAAGACAGACATGCCCTCAAATGTTTTTCATCGTTGTGGAGCAGATTAGACAGATTATGTAAAAACTTACAAACAATCCGTAATTTCACCTATGAAATTAAAGCGTGTCCAACTCAGATTAGAAAAAGAAATTTTGGAAAAGTCTTGGAAAACTAATCGTCAACATGTAGAGAGCTTAAAGCAGCGGCATGATTCTTAATCATGGTGTATTCTTAAATTTTAAGTGATCATTTTTATTACAATAATTCGTCGGACATTAAAAATGCAAAATTCCCTTCAACAGCTCTATGAAACAACCTCCGATCATCCGGAACAATACCAAGATTTCTATCAGCAATTGTTGAATACTCAAGTGTTCTGTTTAGGTGAAAGAGATGAAAATCAGCAGTTACATTTTCAACTCATGCAAACTGATGATGGGGAACGAGCTATTCCATTCTTTTTAAATTTAGCTATGTTGCAGCAAGATGTTGGACTTGACGCTGAATTTGTCATGATCAATGCGGAAAAGTTATTTACGATTACCAAAGGCGCAACTTTAGTTATGAATCCACTCTCAGAACATCCAAAAGAGTTTTTAGCTGAAGAAGTTGAGGCAATTTTAGAGTTCGCAAAACAAAAAAACCTTTGATTGTTTAAGTACAAACAAAGGTTTAAACATGGTTACATACCCGCTTTAAGCTTTTCGACAATTTCATCCAAAGGCTTAACGCGTTTTACTTCATCCCAAAGGATTTTGGCTTCAGGGTAGTGCTTTGACATCATTCCTAGCCACTGCTTATAGCGACCGACCATATTCATTTCTTTTTTGTATGAACCATTTAAGAAGCGAATTTGTAAGCCTAATAATTCATGCCATGTAATTAAGGGTTGGTCAGTATTTTGGCGAATACACTGGGTAATGTCAGGGGTAGTGACAGCAGCACGGCCAATCATCAGGTCTTCACAGCCTGATTCTAATTGACATTGCTTGGCATCTGCATTGTTCCAAATTTCGCCATTGGCAATCACATTGATTTTTAAGGCTTCACGAATGGGTTGTAACTGATCCCAAAAAGCTGGTGGGGTATAACCATCTGCCTTTGTTCTTGCATGAACGGTTACCCATGCTGCGCCTGCATCTTCAATGGCATGTGCATTTTCTAAAGTAAAGTTACGGTCCATGTAGCCTAGACGCATTTTTGCTGAAACTGGAATATGACTTGGGACAGCATCGCGCACAGCTTTAACCAGTTCATAAACAACTTCTGGTTCATCTAGTAGCACGGAACCACCGCGGTGTCGATTCACTGTTTTAGCAGGGCAACCGAAGTTCATATCAATAGCCGGAGCACCGAGTTCAACTGCACGAACAGCATTAGCTGCAAGCATGGTTGGATTATTACCTAAGAATTGTACATGTACAGGCGTACCAGCAGCAGTTTTGCCATCATGTAACAGTTCAGGACAGTAACTATGATAAATGTGATCCGGCAGCACAGAGTCCGTGACACGTATGAACTCAGTTACACACCAGTCAAAACTCCCCACATGCGTTAAAACATCGCGCATAATTGGGTCGGTTAAGCCTTCCATGGGTGCAAGTACAAGTTTCACAGTGACACTGCCAGAAAAAGAAAAACGGTGTTATACGTGTTTTTAAGCATGCTGTCTAGGTTGTAATCGGTTAGTAGATAAAATTGTTAAAAAGTATAAATTTTTCTGAAAATGAACAGATCTCTACTGCGAAAGTAGAATTTAACTGACATGAAATTTAAATAATAATGTGATGAAATACATGAGGATAGTAAGAATTAGAATATGATTTACTTCGTTGTTTTTAAATGGAATCAACGACATATATGACACTTGAATAATCTAAGATTTCATGTATGATAGCTGCAACTAGAAAAAAAGTATTGTTTCGTAAATTTTCTTTAAGTATCGCAGTGTTAGTCATAATCCTTCGTTTTTTCAGAGATGAAGTTCAATTCTTTATTATTTTCAAAGTTATAGTCAGTCATCATCCAATGGCTAAATCAACAAATTAATAGGTATTATTATGTCTAATACAGTTACTGGTACAGTTAAATGGTTCAACGAAACTAAAGGTTTCGGTTTTATTGCACAAGACAACGGTCCTGACGTTTTCGCTCACTTCAGCGAAATCACTGGTTCTGGCTTCAAAACTTTGCAAGAAGGCCAAAAGGTTTCTTTCAGCATCGCTCAAGGTCAAAAAGGCCCGAATGCTGTAAACATCGTTGCTCTATAATTTAGACGTAATGAAAAAAAAGCGCGATTCGCGCTTTTTTTATGCCTAAAATTTATTGAGTTGTATAACTTTAACTACAACTAGACAAATTTGAGGCAGTAAAAAAGGGAGTAAATAACTCCCTTAAAATATATCGTTTGAATAACAATAAATGCTAGTTAGCGGCCCAATACCATTTCCAAGATAAACTTTGAACCAATAAAGCCAACAGCCAACAAGCAAAAACCAATAATAGTAAAGCGAATCGCTTTTTGACCACGCCAACCAAAGCGATAGTGTCCAATCAATAAGGCGCCGTACACAAACCACGAAATAATACTGAACGCAGTTTTATGGGCTAAATGTTGTGCAAAGAAGTTATCAATGGTGAAGAAACCGAATCCTAAAGCAAAGGTCAATAGCGCAAAGCCGGCAATCAATAAGTCAAACAGTAAAGATTCCATAGCTTGGAACGAGGGTAGCAAGCTGACCCATACACGCTTTTTTTGTTTGTTTTTCAGTTCACGATCCTGAAAACGTAATATCACAGCTTGAATGGTTGCCATGAGCAATACGGCATATGCGGAAAGCGACAAAATAATGTGAACATCTAAGCCGAGAGAGTGCTGTTCAATAAACTGATTTTGTTTACTAAAGGCAAAACCCAATATTAAACCCATTGCTGCCACAGGAATACCGAGCAAATTCATTGCAAGAACAGGGCGATAGGTACTAAAAATTAAACTGAGAAAAAGCATTAAACCTGATGTAAAAGACATCAAGTTAAACACATCATAATTAACACCTGATGGTGTCATCATGTCGTTATATAAAACGCCTGCATGTAGCAACATGCCTAAGCCAAGCACTACACCAATTAACCAATGGTTCGGTACACGTTTAGACATCAAATGGCTGAATAAATACCAAAAAGAAGTGGTATAAGCGATTAATGCTAAGATCGTATAAACCAAGGGGAGACTGATCATGTCAAACCTTTTTCAGGATGATGAATATTCATTTATATAAATTCTGCAAGAACTAAAGTATCCTATAGCATTCTATGCATAAATTTTCTATTTTAAGAAACAATTTTTTGCTCATGGCTATTTTAAGCGGAATTTGCAATGTTTGATACCTTAACAGAACGACTCACGCAGAGTTTAAGAAATGTTACTGGCTCAGGGCAGCTAACCGAAGACAATATTAAAGATACGTTACGTGAAGTACGTATGGCACTTCTTGAAGCCGATGTGGCGTTACCTGTAACTCGTGAATTTATCGCGAAAGTTAAGGAAGAGGCATTGGGTCAAGAAGTGATGACTCAGTTATCACCGGGGCAGGCATTCGTCAAAATCGTTCATGATGAATTGACCAAAATGATGGGGGAGGCGAATGAAAGCCTTGACCTAGCAGCAAAACCTCCTGTGGTTGTGCTTCTTGCAGGTTTGCAAGGCGCGGGTAAAACAACGACTGCAGCAAAATTGGCACGCTTCTTACAAGAACGTCAAAAGAAAAAAGTCGCAATGGTTTCTGCCGACGTTTACCGTCCAGCCGCGATCAAACAGCTTCAAACCGTAGCAGGTGAAGTCGGTGCGATTTTCTTTGAATCTAGTCCTGATGAAAAACCCATTACCATTGCGAATCGTGCAATCGAGCAAGCAAAAATCCAATTTGCTGATGTACTGATTGTCGATACAGCAGGTCGTCTACACGTAGACGACGAAATGATGGATGAAATTAAAGAGCTGCATGCGGCAATCAAGCCAACTGAAACCTTGTTCGTGGTTGATGCCATGACTGGTCAGGATGCTGCAAATACGGCAAAAGCCTTTAACGATGCGTTGCCATTAACGGGTGTGATCCTAACCAAAACTGATGGTGATGCACGTGGTGGTGCGGCACTTTCAGTACGTGCAATTACTGGTAAGCCAATTAAATTTTTGGGTATGGGTGAAAAACTCGATGCCCTTGAACCATTTCACCCTGAACGTGTTGCACAACGTATTTTGGGTATGGGTGACGTGCTTTCTTTGGTCGAAGAACTTGAACGTAAAGTCGACAAAGAAAAAGCCGAAAAAATGGCGAAAAAATTGCAAAAAGGCGGTAGCTTCAACTTTGAAGATATGCTGATGCAATTTGAACAAATGAATAAAATGGGCGGCATGATGGGCTTCTTAGATAAGTTGCCTGGTATGAGTAATGCTGGCCTTCAGGATGCGATTGCGCAAGCGAATCCTGAGAAGCAAGTGAAAAAAATGGAAGCGATTATTCAATCGATGACCATTAAAGAACGTCGCAATCCAGACTTAATGAACCCTAGCCGTAAAAAACGTATTGCTGCAGGCTGTGGTATGGATGTTTCTGAAGTCAACAAACTTATTAAACAACATGCACAAATGGCGAAGATGATGAAGAAGTTTGCTAATCCGTCAGGTATGGCAAAAATGATGAAATCATTAAGCGGTATGCAAAAACAGTTCGGCGGCGGCGGTGGCATGGGCCCGTTGTTTGGCGGTAAAGATAAATAAGTTTATCTAACTGGTTCTAGACATAAAAAAAGCGCCTTGGGCGCTTTTTTTATGTCAGCGATTTACTGCTGTAAGCTTGCTAGTTCCCAAATTAAATAATTACAAATATTCGCCAAAAAGTTATTGAGTTCGTAGGGAGATACGCATACAAAATGAGCTAATTAGAAACTGACTTTATGTCGTTGAAAAAGGCTAAAATAAGAACTTACACATGAACACACATCTGCAGCCAGAGCACAAAAAGGTTTATATCATTCATGGCCATGATGCCTCACCGAATGATCATTGGTATCCGTGGCTAAGTCGTAAATTACAAAATGCAGGCCATTTATCGAAACGTATTGTTTTGGCCAATGCTGATCAACCAAATTTTGATGATTGGCAGAAATTTCTAGCCTTACAAATGCCTATTTTGGATGAAAACACGATTGTTATTGCACACAGCTTGGGCTGTTTAACGGTGCTGCATTATTTGAATCAATATTTTCAGCAACATAATGCCAAAATTAAGGCAGGTATTTTTGTATCAGGTTTTAAAGCAACCTTAGCAGTGAAGCCTGAACTAAATGAATTTATAAAAAAAGCGCGGATGGACAGTGGGGTTTTGCAGATACATATGCCGATTGCGATCAGCTTTATATCTTCTAACGATCCGATTGTGCCACCACCTGCATCTATACAATTAAGTAGCTTTATCAATGCACAACTTTATGAAGTCAAGGATGCAGGACACTTCATGGCAAAAGATGGATTTTCAGAAATTCCTGAACTTTGGGATATTTTGCACCCATTACTTTCTGCTTAAGTATAAAAAAGGCGCAGTATGCGCCTATTTACTTTATGCAGATTATTCTAATGCATTCGAAATATTTTCGCGGATCTCATCAATTTGGTCATCTGCTGCTGTACCATCTTCTTTCCACGCTTTATACGCACCCACATATTCATCATCTAAATCGACCACATATTCAGTGGCTTTTTGACCAGATGGATACCATAGGGTATATGCCAAGTTTCCTTGAGCATCTGCCGTGTAAGCAGCACCGCGTTTACCATTAGGATAAAACTCCTCACCTTTTACATAATTGCCATCTTCAATAGTAAAGGTCGATTCCACCTTGCCGTTTTTACGGTATAAGGTCACAGGGCCTTCCACATCTTCGCCGTTGAAACTAAACAGTTTTAACGGATCTTTGACCCAGCTTGCTGAGGATTGTGGGGTTTTGGTCTCTTGATAAAAGTCTTGTACTAAGAAATCACCAGCGGCATTACGCCCGAGTAATACACGGTAAAAACCATCTTCTACTGGTTTCATGTAATAACTTGAGTCGATATATGAAACGCAACCACAATATTCAGGATTATCTTCTTTACCGAAGTAACCTAAAATTGCTTGATTTGTAGTGAGTTGAGATTTGATGTCGGCAGGAAGTTTGGTGCTGGCTAGGTTTTGTGTTGTTGAACAACCGCTAAATAATAATGCTGAAGCGAGTACGCCTAAGCCCAATAAGTTTTTTAATTTCATGTAGATGCTCTTAGTCTTATATTATGTTGGTCAAGACGTTTTAAAATTATAAAGTGTGTGATAAATCAATGATTATCGTGGTTTATTGTAAAGGCTTGAATAAAAAAAGGGCGTCAATTGAGATACAGTTTGTAAATGAAGGCTTTTGATGTATTGCGATAAACAAATGTAAAAAACAGCCTAATGCGGCTGCTTTTTCACACATTCATTGTTCAAAATTAAACAAGAATATTAAGTAATATTAATGTGCGTTGACGTAACTTTGTAAGCCACGTAACAGTAGGTCAGCTTCAATATCTGGTTGATATTTTTCTAAATAGCGGGCAAAGAGCGAAGCATCACCGCCTGTTAAAATCAATTTACTAGGGTACTTTTCAAGAACTTTTTCAATCGTACTGACTAAGCCTAATAAAATGCCGTGATGTACCGCATCTATGGTGTTTTTACCCGGTGAAAGTTCATCAAAAGTCGCATCAGGAATTTTAATTCCCTTGGTATTTTGAATGAGGGAGTCGCGCTGCAAATACAGATTTGGCAAGATATAACCGCCTAAATGCTGTAAACCGTCTGTCAGGTCGATTGTGAGCGCAGTACCACAACTAATCACGCAATATTTTAGTGTTGGGTCTTTCACCACAGCGAGCATTTGTAGCCAACGATCAATACCAAATTTACTGGTATCCTCATAGGCACAGCGCAAGCCTCCATATTCGGCATGCACTTTGGCAATCGTGACGGGAACAGCTAAAAATTTCAAAATCTTTTGGATACGATCGTTATTTTTTTTGTCGAGTACAGAGGAGATGCCGACTTGATCTATATTTTGACTTTTAAAATGTTGAATTAAACCTAGCAAAAGTTCCGCAGGGGATTGCAGGTGCAGTTCGGCAGCATGCTCAATAATTTGATCATGCTGTGTAATCCAATATTTAAGACGTGTATTGCCGACATCAAGCCATAATTTTTTCATAAGCTTACCTTTACGCCTGTGAATTTAATGGCAATCCGAAAGACGTAAACGTCCTTGGAAGTGATTTTCTAAGCCTTGGGTTGTTTGTATATTGATCGAGCCATCATTTTCGATGCCCAAAAACAATCCTTGGCTGATGCCTTGCAAATGTTCCAGCGCAACGGCTTGCTGCATAAATGCAGCATGGTGATTGAAACGTGCGGCAAGGTTGTAGCAATTGTGATTAAACCATTCGCCTGCTTGTTGAATCGCCTCATAGAGTTCAGCAATGAGCTTTAAGCGATTCGGGGAAGCCATGCCCAGTTCTGATAAAGAGCTTGCGCGTTGTTCGATGCCTGCTTTTGGAACGGGATATAAATTCATCCCAACACCGACAATAACTTGGGTATTTGATAAGGGTTCAACCAAAATACCGCCCCATTTACCTAATGGGCTATACAAGTCATTTGGCCATTTCACTTGCAGGTTCAAATTTTGCAAGCTTGGCATTTGCAGGATATTTAAGGCGATTTCAAGTGCGAGGCGGCCATCTATCGCTGTCTGTAAATTCAGCAATGTGCTTAAATAGATATTACCAACGGGTGAGACCCATTGATGTTCACGTTGACCACGACCATGCGTTTGTTGCTCACTACACACCAATACATGCTGAATGCCTTTTTTGGCAATTTCGCGCACGTCGTCATTGGTTGATGTCGTAATCGGTTTAAGCAGTAGCACCTCAGGTGGCAGGGGTGTTGTGCGAAGTAAGTCTTGTAAATGTCTAGTCTCTAAATCCATTTGAATCTGAGAGTTGTGGAATAATTGTGATGGAGTTAATCATATATTTGCTCATCGGCGCAATCGCTGGTTTTGCAGCAGGGCTGTTTGGCGTTGGTGGTGGCCTGATTATTGTGCCCATTTTGTACATCGTTTTTACTCAGCTTCAATATGATCCGAGTGTGATTATGCACATGGCGGTGGGTACCTCCTTAGCGACGATTATCGTCACGTCATTTAGTTCCGTCTCAGCGCATCATAAAAAAGGTGCGGTGATGTGGAAGGTATTTCGGAATCTCGCACCAGGCTTGGTCATTGGCTCATTTTTAGGTGCTGGTATTGCGGATGTGATGTCCGGACAGGGCTTACAATTATTAATTGGTGTGTTTGCACTTTGGGTTGCTGTAAAAATGTTTTTGGGTGCAGCGACACCTGTCGATCCGTCTAAACAATTACCATCAACCACAATGCAAATGGTAGCAGGTGGGGGAATTGGTGTTGCATCGGCAATCTTTGGTATTGGTGGGGGCAGTTTAACTGTGCCTTACTTAAATAAAAATGGTGTGGTGATGCAAAAAGCGGTTGCGACCTCAGCTGCGTGTGGTTTACCTATCGCGATTGCTGGCGCGCTCGGGTTTATGTGGTTTGGTCATCAGTCCGAGGTTGAAGTTCCAAATACTATGGGTTATGTACATATTTATGCTTTTATTGGTATTAGCGTGATGAGTTTTATGACTGCAAAACTCGGTGCGAAAGTCGCACATATGCTTTCGCCATTCATGTTAAAACGTTGTTTTGCGTGTTTATTAACGACGGTGGGATGTTATTTTGTTTACCAAGGGTTTCAGCAATTTTTAGTATAAGGACGGTTTAAATTGCCAAGGATTGGCTTTTAAGACACAAGATTGTCCGACAATGTCATATTCATCTGACCTGTAAATCGTTTTTAATGCAGCATGATTGAGTTAAATCTCAGCATTGCATCTTATAAAAACAAGACAGGAATAGTATGCAACAACAAGAAGCGGACAGTTTATCAGAACAAATTGCCAAACATATCGGCGAACAGATTATTCGCGGAGAGTTGGTGGAAGGTGAGCGTATTCAAGAATTGCGCATTGCCGCAGAATTGGATGTGAGTCGGGGCTCTGTTCGTGAAGCCCTTTTGATTCTAGAAAGAACCCAGTTGATTGAAATATATCCACGTCGTGGTGCGTTGGTTTCGGAAATGTCGGCCTTACAAGTGCGATCTTTATTCGATATTGCTTCTTTATTGTTGGGGCAAATTGTTCACCGTATGGCTGAAACTTGGCGTAGCCATGAAGCAGAGCGCATTCAGCTATTACTTGAGCAATTAGAAGTTGAAACCCGCCAAGGCAATACTGAAAAGTTTTATGATTTGATCTTTCAGGGTATGGCTCGTCAGCACGAAATGGTTGGCAATGCCTACCTCATGCGTTATTACCAAGAGTTATTGCCTTCACTCCGAAGAAGTTATTTTTTAACGCTGAATATTTCAAGGCGAGAACTGCAAGAATCTTATGATTTATTTAAATTGGTAACTGATGCGGTTTTAATCAGAAAAACACATCAGGCTACTTTATTTATGGAAGATTTTTGTCGACACTTACGCAACCTTGTGTTGGAATCACTAACACGGATGAAACAAATCGAATTAGCGTGGGCGAGACGTTCACGCCGTTGATCAGGACACTATGCGTTTAAGCAGCTTAAAACTTTCCGGCTTCAAATCTTTTGCCGACAGCACAACATTAAAATTTGAAGGCAACCGTAGTGCGGTTGTTGGCCCGAATGGCTGTGGTAAATCTAATGTGATTGATGCCATTCGTTGGGTCATGGGTGAATCAAGCGCCCGCCAATTGCGTGGTGGTACCATGCAGGACGTTATTTTTACGGGCACAGCAAAGCGTAAGCCTGTCGGTGTGGCAAGTGTTGAACTGCGCTTTGATAATACCTATGGCAAGCTCGGTGGGGCGTATAATGCCTATAATGAACTGGCAGTGCGTCGTCAGGTTAACCGTGATGGTAAGTCTGAATATTTCTTAAATGGCACCAAATGCCGCCGTCGTGATATTACCGATATTTTTCTGGGGACAGGTTTAGGTCCGCGTTCATATGCAATTATTGAACAGGGCATGATTAACCGTTTGGTCGATGCCAAGCCTGAAGAAATGCGGGTCTATATTGAAGAAGCTGCGGGTGTGTCACGTTATCAAGCACGCCGACGTGAAACGTTATTGCACCTTGAGCACACCACGCAAAACCTTGAACGTTTGGAAGATATTGCCGCAGAGTTAAAATCTCAGCTAAAGACCCTAAAGCGCCAGTCAGAAACTGCGGTGCAATACAAAGAACTCGAAACCCAGATTCGCACAATTAAAATTGAAGTACTGTCCTTTCAATGTGAGCAAAGTACCCGTTTGCAGCAAGAATACACCGTACAAATGACGGAACTGGGCGAAACTTTTAAATTAGTACGCTCTGAGTTGAATACCTTAGAACATGATTTGACCTCAACCAGTGCTCTGTTCCAACGTTTGATTCAACAATCGACGCCGCTACAAAGTGAATGGCAACAAGCAGAAAAAAAGCTTTCTGAATTGAAAATGACCTTGGAGCAAAAACAAGGTTTATTTGCACAAAATTCAGCAAGTTTAGTAGAGCTAGAAAAACAAAAAGCCCAAACCAAAGAGCGCTTACAGTTATTAGAACTGCAACTTGAAACCTTGCAAGAACAGCAAGATATGTTCACTGAGCAATTGCAGCAACAAGAAAGCAGCACTCAAGATCACACTCAGCAACTTGCCGACTTAAAAGCACAGCAGCAACAAGCTACACAGCAGTTTGAATTAGTACGTACTCAAGTTGAGAAACAGCAACAACAAAAACTGCAAATGTTGGCACAAAGTGAGCAACTCACCAAAAATATTAGTCGCATTGAACAGCAACGGGAAACGCTACAACAGCAACGCGGTCAAATTCAGAACCAAGCCCAGCAAGATGAGCTTGAACATTATGAACAAGACAAACAGCAATTACAGCAACAGGTAGCACAGCAAGAGCAGTTGATTACTGATCTTCAAGTTAAATTGATTGCGGCACAAGAACAGCAGGCTCAGCATAAACAAAATGTGATGCAGCTTAAATCTGAAATACAGGTACTGTTGTCTGAACAGAAAAACCTGAATCAGCTGTTAATCAAATCTAGTCCGAAGCAGCAAAGCCAGCGTCAACGTTTAATGCAAAGCTTAAAACTGACGGCGCAAGGCAAAGTTCATGCACAGTTGGTGGAAAAATTCTTAGCCAAATGGCTAAATGCCCAAGTCTTAGAATCGGACGACGCATTTCAAGACAGCGTGGCACGACAGCTTAAAGCACAATCGAATCAGTCACATAGTCAAATTTGTGACTTAACACCACTTGCTGCATGGATCGAAGCGCCACAATATTCAATTTGGCAGCAGGTCGCAGTGGCTGAGACTTTAAACCAAGCCATGCGGCATCAAGCGCAGTTGCAATCAGGTCAATCCATTTTAACGTTAGATGGTTATCACGTGGGGCAGGACTGGGTGATTGGCCTGGACTATGACGAAGACAGTCAAGCCGGACAGGGTGCGCTGAGCCACCGCATTCGCTTGGATGAATTGACAACCTCATTGTCTGTGCTACAGCCGCAGCTTGAACAAGCAGAAGTAGCTTTACCTGAGTTGCAGCAAGCTGTACAGGACTTACAACAACACTTGCAGCAACAGCAAAACCAACTCAAGACATGGCAAAAAGACAGTCAAAACCTTGATTTGGCAATTACCAAAGTTCAAAGCTCAAACCAAGCTTTTGCTTTGCAAAAGCAACAATTGCAAGATCAATTGCAACAACTGGAAGAGCAGCTTGAAGAAGATGCCATGCAAAAAGATGATCTAGAAATTGATCTGCATGCATTGAATATGAAGCTTGAGCAAGCCTTACCAAACTACAAAACCTTGCAGTTTCAAGTGGAAGAGTTGACTGGAAATTTAGAGTCAGCACAACAAGTGGTTCTACATAACCAGCAAGAATTGGAAATTGTGCGCCGTCAATCCGTACAAACCAAACAGCAAATTGAATTGTTGGAAAAAGATGCTGTGTTTTTAAAAGCACAAACCCAACAAATTTTGGGGCAAATGGAACAGGCGAAGAAGTTTGTTGATCCTGTACAGCTTGAATTACCGGCACTCGAGTCGCAGTATTCTGAACAGGCTCAAATCACTGAACGTTTGCAAAAAACTTGGAATGATTGGCAGCTCGAACTGAATAATGTACAGACCAAGCAGCAGACATTGACTGAGCAGCGTCACTCACATCAGCAACAAGATGAAAAGCTGCGCACACAGTTGGAAGAAAAGCGTCTGGCTTGGCAGTCAGCACAGTCGGATCTGCAGCATTATTCAGAACAATTGAAAGAAATGAATAGTGAGATGCTGACTGGTCTAAGCATTGATGTCGCATCACATCAGCAGAAGCTTGAAAAAGCCCAACAGCAGTTTGATAAATTAGGCGCAGTCAATTTGGCAGCAGCTGAGGAATACACAGAAGTTGCGAAGCGCTTTGAAGATCTGAGTCATCAAATTGATGATTTGCAAAAAACTGTTGAGCAGTTGCAAGCGGCTATGAAAAGCATTGATCAGGAAACACGTAAGTTATTCATGACCACCTTTGATAAGGTTAATGCAGAATTACAAGAACTGTTCCCTAAAGTATTTAATGGTGGTGAAGCAAGTTTAAGCCTTGAAGATGGCTGGCAATCGGGTGTAAAACTAATGGCTCGACCACCGGGTAAACGAAACAGTTCTTTGGCATTGTTATCGGGTGGTGAAAAAGCATTAACAGCATTGGCATTGGTCTTTGCAATATTCCGTTTAAATCCAGCCCCTTTTTGCGTTTTAGACGAAGTAGATGCACCTTTAGATGATGCCAATGTAGGAAGATTTTGTAATCTTGTAAAAGAACTTTCCGAACAAGTGCAATTTATTTACATTACACACAATAAACTAGCAATGACAATGGCGACGGATCTGTTGGGTGTGACCATGCCAGAACCAGGAACTTCAAAACTAGTGACTGTTAATATTGAGCAGGCCAAAGAATACGGTTTAGCTGCGGAGGCATAACATGGAAATCACCACAATCGTAGGGATTGTAATAGCGGTTATTATTATGGTCGTGGGCATTCGAATGATGTTTCGTAAGCCTGCTGACGCAGCCCCATCCTTAGATTCAGAATTGCATATCGACCCTGACAGTCAACAGCCTGTGATCCCTCGTCATGTACGTAGCCAATTACAAGCGGCGGAAACAGCACGTGTTGAACCTACGTTGACTGAACAAGCTGCGCAAGTGTCGGATGAAAAAGCTGTTGAAGTGGCACAAGAAGATAAAACTGAAAGCTTTGAACCGAAAGCTGCTGCATCTGTGGAGGCTATTCAATCAGAAGTTGTCGAAGCTGCATTAGAAAAGTCAGAAACTGTTGTTGATAAAGTGGATTTAGATCAGGTTGCTGAAACAACGCTTGATAAGTCGCAAATTGAAGTTCAAGCAGAAACTACAAAACTTGAGCCGTCTGAGGATTCATTAGTTGCAGAAAAAGCACCTGAATTTAGTGTGAACAGCAACATTGAAAAAGCAGAAATCAGCGATTTTGATGAAGAAAGCAGTATTTTAGATGCGCATCTACATGAACAAAAAATTGTGGATGAAGAAAGTGCTTTAGCGACTGCCGAAACTTATATTGCGCTAAATGTATTCCCAGATAGCCGCGCGTTATCTGGTGAAAAAGCGCTAAAAGTTTTACTTAAATACGGTCTACGTTATGGTGAAATGGCGTGTTTCCATCGTTATGATGAAGAAGGTAATAAATTATTGTTCTCTGTATTACAGATGAATAGTGATGGTATTCCGGCCGGTTTTGATCTTGAAACGTTATCAACGGAAGAAGTCAAAGGTTTGGCATTCTTCTTGGCATTACCACACAGCGATGTGCAAAATGCCTTTGATACCATGGATAGCATCGCACGTCTGATTGCTCGTGAAATTGATGGTACGGTCTACGACCAAAATAACCAAGAGTTCACACCGCAAATGCGTGAACACTGGCGTCATCAAGCAATTGATTATCGTCAAGGTCAAGCCATTGAAGTTTAATGGTCGAAGATTGAAACTCACCGAGTGGATTTCTATAATAGCGACAGAAAATGAAATATTAGGGCGGAATCAGAACCGCCCTTTTTTATGGTGAATATATGACACAACAATCCACTGTCGTTGCACAGATGCGACAACTGATTCAACTTTTGGCGAAGCATAACCATGCGTATTATGTGATGGATACGCCAGAAATTGAGGACAGTGAATACGATCAATTATTTCACCAATTAAAAGCACTTGAAGAACAATATCCTGAGCTAACTCAACCCGATAGCCCGACCAATAAAGTAGGTGGTAAAGCGCTATCCAAATTTGAGTCGGTGACGCATGCCGTGCCGATGTTGTCATTGGGCAACGTTTTTAATGCTGAAGATTTATTTGCCTTTGCACGCCGCGCAGAAGAGCGCTTACCCAATCAAAAAATTGAATATGATGTCGAGTTAAAGTTCGATGGCCTGGCGATTTCACTGTGGTATGAAAATGGTATTTTGATCCGCGGTGTTACCCGTGGTGATGGTGAAACAGGCGAAGATATTACGCAAAACGTCAAAACCATTCGCAACTTGCCACAAGTGTTGACTTCAAACGAAACTGAGATACCAACTTTGTTAGAGGTTCGTGGTGAAGTGCTAATGCCAAAGTCGGGTTTTGAAAAGCTTAATGCTGAAAATGAAGCAAAAGGCGAGAAAATATTTGCAAATCCGCGTAATGCAGCAGCAGGGAGTTTACGTCAGCTCGATCCTGCCATAGCAGCATCACGCCCTTTGGCATTTTATGCCTATGGTATTGCACAGTGTGAACCAAATCATGGGCAAAGCACCATGTCTGCAAGTCTTGAGTGGTTGACACAATTTGGCTTTGCCGTGGGTGAGCGTCATTTTATTTGCGACAACATTCAAGACGTACAAAAAGCCTATGAGCAGATGATTATTGATCGCCCAAGCCTCAGTGTTGAAATTGATGGCATGGTGATTAAGGTTAATAGCTTGAAACAGCAGCAGACTTTAGGTTTTTTAAGCCGGGAACCACGTTGGGCAACCGCTTATAAGTTTCCAGCAGTTGCAGCACTCACAACAGTTGAAAATATTGATTGGCAAGTAGGGCGTACTGGGACATTAACGCCAGTCGCACGTTTAAATCCAGTCGCTGTTGGTGGTGTAACCGTGTCTAATGTGACATTGCATAACATCGGTGAAATTCACCGCCTAGACGTTCGTGTGGGAGATACGGTGAGTGTTTACCGTAGTGGTGACGTGATTCCCAAAGTGGAGAAAGTTTGGCCTGAATTTCGACCTGTAGAAACAGTTGAAATTCAATTGCCCGAATGTTGTCCTGTCTGTTCTTCACCTGTGGTGATGCCTGAAGGTGAAGCATTGGCACGTTGCTCAGGCGGTTTGTACTGTGCAGCGCAACGTATTGAAGCGATTCGCCACTTTGTCTCACGTAAAGCCATGGATATTGAAGGTTTAGGTGATCGCTGGGCTGAGTCATTATTACATCTCGATTTACTTAAAGATGTTGCGGATATTTACAGCCTGCATGAGCACCGTGAAAAGTTATTGACCATTGAAAAAATGGGTGAAAAATCAGTACAAAATCTGATTGATTCCATTGAAAACAGTAAGAAAACTACTTTGGCGGCATTTATTTATGCACTCGGTATTCGAGGTGTCGGTGAAACGACAGCACGTATGCTTGCGAATACTTTCCAAACATTTGATGCAATTCGTCATGCAGACTTAGATGCATTGAAAAAGACACCTGATGTGGGTGATATCACCGCAGAATGGATTGTCGACTTCTTCCAAGCACCGCATAACCTGGAAGTAGTAGATCGTTTACTCGCCGCTGGGATTCACTGGGATGCACCGATTGCACCAACACGCCAACCATTGAATGGTGAAAGTTGGGTCATTACAGGAACATTAAGTAGCATGGGGCGTGATGAAGCAACTCAAATGCTGCAAGCTCTAGGTGCCCGTGTAAGTGGTAGTGTATCGAGTAAAACCAAATGTGTGGTAGCAGGTGAGAAAGCAGGCTCTAAATTAGAGAAAGCTGAAAAGTTAGGTGTACCGGTGATGACAGAGCAAGAATTTATCATTTTTGTTCAGCAGCATAATGGATAAAACCTGAAGAATTATTGGTGGTTTAAGTGAAGATAAAAAGAGGCATAGCGATGCCTCTTTTTTTGCTAAGTCGAAAAGTGAAAAAGTTGTTCATGAAATGAGGAAAACCCACATCAATATCTAATAAAGCTTAAATGGTCCTTAAACTTAGTTAGTCATCTGTTTAATTATTAATCAAATAGAACTCAAATTTTATTCGATTAAAATCTAATTTTATTTTTTAAATATGATTTTTATTCTTTTTTAACAATTACTTATTTAAAAAAATAATAGTTTTACTTTTTTTAAGATTTTAATTACTGATAAAAATTAGATTTTAAAACGAGATTCTCAACAGTGGTGAGAATCATTCTGCATATAATAATGATTCTTATTAAAATAAATTAAGCGTTCAACAATGATCAATTTTCCAAAAACTCATTTAGTCCGTGCGATTTCAATCGCGATCTTAGGGGTGGGCACATCTGCAGTAGTAAATGCAGCAGAGCGAACTGTGCTTGAAACGATTGAAGTTGAGGTACCAGCTGAAAAGCAGCTTGCAAATGGAAAATTGAAAGCGCAGACAGACCTTGGTGCACTGGGAAATAAAAAAATTGTTGATACGCCATTTAGCGTTGCTGCATATAGTGAAAAATTAATTGAAGAACAGCAGGCTACGACAGTTGGTGAAGTTTTAAAAAATGATGCGAGTATCCGTATTACAACCAACCAAGGTCATTTAAACGAAAACTTTAATATTCGTGGCTTTGACATCAATCACGATGACATTGCACTCAATGGTATGTACGGTATGGCGCCTTATGGACGCGTACCGACTGAATTTTTAGATTCGGTAACGGTTTTAAAAGGCCCGAATGCCTTGGTTGCAGGTATGTCGCCTGCTGGTGGGGTCGGTGGTGTGGTCATCGCTAAAACTAAGCGTGCAGATAAAGAAAAAACTCAAGTTTCAGCTTCAATGGAAGAAGGTGGTTTTTACCAATCAGGTTTTGACGTTTCACGACGTTTTGGTGCTGAAAAAGAATTTGGTCTACGTGTGAATGGTGCTTATGGTCAAGGTGAGCACATTATTGAAGGCATGGAAGATAAACATGCATCAGGTGCAATTGCTGCAGACTATACAACGGATAAGTTAAAACTTAATTTTGATGCCTATGCGGTACGTGATGATCGTAATGGTGGGTCACCTGCAATGGTCGCGTTCGGCGTGAAAGACGCACATGGTCATATCTATAATGGCGTACTTGATGCGCCTAAAGGCGATACCAATTATTTTAGTAATTTAGAAGGTCATACAGATAGTGAGTTTGTAGGATTAAGTGGTGAATATGCATTCACGCCTGATTTAAATGTGTATGCGGGTGTAGGGCATATTGAAAAGGCCTATAGCGGACACATTTTTGGTACGCGTCTTATCGTAGGGCAAGCTGATGGTCATGCTACTTCACAGTACTATCGTACAGGGTCATCTGAATCGATTACATCAGCCAATACAGGTTTCCAATATAAGTTTAATACAGGTGCTGTAAAACATGCCTTAAATGTAAGAGCTGACTACTTGACCAAAGAAACAGATCAGCATGTGAAAGCGACGCAAGAGAATATTGAGTCAACCAATTTATATGATCCTAACACCACTATCGGTATGCCTTCAGCGTATCCTGTGGTTCAACCAAACTTAGACAATAGATATGTCAGCTATACGGTGTCTGATCAGATTTCGATGTTAGATGATAAATTGCAGCTGATTGTTGGTGCACGCTATCAGGATATCGATACCAAGAATTTACAAAGAAAGACTGGCTATCAAGATGATAAAATTTCGCCAAGCTTAGGTGTTGTGGTTAAACCTTTTGGTGAGAATCTTTCTATTTATGCAAACTATGTAGAGGGACTTTCTGAAGGTGTAACGGTGAATAACGTTGCAGATGCCAACAATAATGTTACCTTCGCGCCATTTCAAACTAAGCAATATGAATTGGGTGCAAAATATCAAGCAGGTTCTTGGTTGAATACATTTGCTCTGTATCAAATTGAAAAACCATCGACCATGGTATCTTCATATTCTGACGGTCAACCCAATAGTACAATCAATCAAATTACCACAGATGATGCAGAAACACGTTCACGTGGCGTGGAATGGTCATTTTCAGGAGAGATTTATACAGGTCTAAATCTGATGGGTAGTTTGGCTTATATCGATGCTGAATATACCAAAGCAGCGGTGAAAAGTGGCGTAACTAATCAAGGTAATACGGTATATGGTATTCCTGACTTTACCGCAACGCTAGGTTTAGATTATGCAGTACCTTATGTAGATGGATTAAATGTGAATGCACGTGCAAACTACGTGAGTGAACAGTACTTAAATGAAACCAATGCACTTAAACTACCAGACTATACAATTTTAGATTTAGGTGCGCGTTATAAAACCAATTTGGGTGGTGTAAATACTACATTCTTAGCCAATGTTGATAACGTGACTGATGAGAAATATTGGGAAGGTACATTCAACTCAGGTTATGCCTTAGTGGGTGGTCCTCGTACCTATAAAGTCGGCGTGACTTTTGATTTCTAAGTTAGTTTAGTTTTTTTATATAAAAAGCCACCGTCAGGTGGCTTTTTTGCAAATGAATGATTTACGGAATATATTGCTTAACCACACCGTCATCGAGTAATTGTTGGAAATGTTCAACCACACTTTGTTGAATATCTCGGTACTCAATGCCCAATTCTTTTTTACTTTTTTCAGCATTAAAGTAAATTGGGTAACCCATATTCAGTTCAACAAACTTTCGTGGGAAACCTGCAAGAGGGCCAAATGCTTTAAAGGCAAACTTCGGTAAGGTATTACGTGGAAAAGGAAATTTATTACCAAAATGCGAGCGTAATATTTTCCCCATTTCTAATAAACTTAAAGTACCACCGCTAATGATATAACGACCTGATACTTTAGGGTTTAATGCTGCTTGTACGTGCGCATCGGCGACATCACGGACATCGACAATTCCATTCCACATCGGAGGAACACCCGCCAAAGTCATACCATTAGCAAACTGCTGCAGCACTTCAACGCTACCCGATTTGGTCATGGCCGTTAATGATGGGCCAAGCACCAAGGCTGGATTGACACACACTAGCTCCCAGCGATCTTGTGCCTTTTGCATATCCCATGCTTTTCGCTCTGCCATAACTTTTGAATACGGATAAGGCTGATGCGTCTCAGAGCTAGAAGTGTTCCAATGCGATTCATCAAATTCATTATGTTCGGTCTGTAGAATATCAATGGCATCACCATAAGTTGATGCAATGCTTGACGTTACCACCACTCGCTTAACGGATTCAGTTTTATTTACACTATTGAGTACATTTTCAGTGCCTATCACCGCAGGTTCAATAATGTCTTTAATTGCGTCTTTATAGTTGGTCACCACAAAAGGGGACGCCATGTGAATGACAATATCGCAGCCCTGCATTGCTGTATCGAATGCACCTTGATCGAGTAGATTGGCCTGGAATAATTTTAATGTGCCACTGGTTTTTGCTGCAATGTTTTCTAAATGGATGAAGCTGGCTTTTTTGTTGAGATCTCGAACTGTGGCGTGAACGGTATGTCCAAGTTCAAGTAAGTTTTTAATGACCCAACTGGCAATATAGCCTGTTGCGCCTGTGACGAGTATCTGTGTTGTTATCTTGCTATTCATATTCTTCAACTTTAATTGACGCATTTTTTTATCATAATGAGAATATTTAGTTTTGTCTTTGATTGATTTGAAAAAATATATGTTGATGATTGGGTTTAATGCGCTTTGAATTCAACAGAAAATGCATGTGAGCGCTGCAAAAGCGATTTTTTATTGATGTAAAAACGCGAATATGGGATGAATTTTGGATAGATGTATATTCTTATGATTATGGACGCAAAATCTCACAGAAAAATGGACAAAGAGTCATATCTAACTTGTGAGCATTAATTTAAAGCCTAGATCTTAGATCTAGGCTTCTTTATTTCGTATAACAGCTATGATGTTAAATAGTAAGGATTTTAGATACTATTAATCATAAAGTTTTGAAAAGTGGTTATAAACATTTAGTTATGTCTAGAAAGAAAAAATTTAAAAATTTAAAAGTTAGTCCATTACTGAAGGTATTTGAAAATTCTAATTTTCAGGGGCTTTGTTGCACAAAGATTTGAAATGCAAAGCGCCCCTAATTGAGCCAAATTTAAGGCGTAACTTGGGTAAGTGGTCGACCTAATTCCGTAAATCTGTTGAGGACTGCTACACGTGCATGAATTTCATTCACCTGACTAGGAAAGCTTCTTGCCATTAATTTATCGCCTAATAATTTGATGCAATGCATCTTGGTTTCCACCAAACTGCGGCGATGATAGCCTGACCATTTTTTCCATAATGTCCTGCCTAAACGTTTAACTGTTCGAAGTAATTCATTTCGCTCTAGCGAGCTACTCTTTGTATCTTTCCATGGTTTCGCATTTTTTCTAGGTGGAATCACCGCATGTGCTTGCCGATCTGCAATGACCTGACGGCATTGCTTGGTGTCATAAGCTCCATCGGTATAAACAGAGTCAATCTGCTCATCTTGTGGAATCTGATTAAGTAAATCACCAAGCACCTGTGAATCACTGACATTATTGGTTGTGAGCTGAATAGCGCGTATTTGTAGGGTTTTGGCATCTATACCAATATGAAGTTTACGCCATTGGCGACGATATTCAGATCCATGTTTCTTGCGTTTCCATTCGCCCTCACCTAGAAACTTCATGCCTGTAGAGTCCATGAGTAGATGCAGCCCATCGCTACTTTTTTGGTAGCTGATTGCAATATCAATATGCTTTTGTCTTCTACAAAGCGTGGTGTAATCTGGTGCTGTCCAATTTAATCCGCAAAGTTTAATCAGACTTTGCACAAAGCCAGTAACCATACGTAAAGACAGACGGAATAAGGATTTAATCATTAAGCAGCATTGGATGGCTGCGTCGGAGTAGGTTTGATTTCGCCCTTGTTTGCCTTTTGATGGCGCATACCATTGCGTAGCAGGATCAAACCAAATGGCAATATTTCCGCGACTCATAAGTGCTCGGTTATATGCGGGCCAATTGGTTGTGCGGTAGATTTTGTGTGCAGGCTTCTTCATTTGAAAATTATATCGCTGAAAAAGCCTTTACAGATAGGTTTGTGCAACAAAGCCATTTTCAGGTAAGTTGTATCAAACCTGTAATTTTAAATTTTGAAGACTTAGCAAAGTCAACTAGACGAATTTTTCATATATTTTCAGATTCTTCAGTAGATGAAAGTACAAATTTTAAAGATATTTATTTTGCAAATTGGGGAACAGGTATTCTTATTAAGGATGACCTTAAATATTTTCTTTTAACAGCTCGTCATGTTATGGAGGATTATTTTAAACATTCTTCAGGTACTAATACTTCGCCTTTTCGTGTTACTGATAGATCTACACGTAGTTTTAGTAAGGTTGATGATTTTCTATATCCTAAATATTTTTGGGCTATAGGAGATATAATAGAGGAACATGAATACTACGATTTTAAAGATGCTATTCTTGTTGAATTATTTCATCCTGTACCAGGCCAAGTAGTTGACCACTTCATTGATATTAATACAGTAAAGCCACTAGAGATTGATGAATTTAAAGATGGTATGGTTGCCGTAGATTTTGGTTACTCTATACAATCCAATCCTTATTTTTATGATTCTGATAATAATATTGCGCCATTTAATAGTGAAATACATTCATGTAGTACTACGATAAATATGGATATCATCAATGGTCATTTGAGAAAAGATAAATTTACATTTGTTTTTGAAAAATATAATAATTTAAATCTTGATACTAATGGTATGTCGGGTGGCTTGATTATTGGTGTTTTAGATGGAATAGCTAGACCATTGGGTATGCACTTTAGAGGAAGCGCAACAAGTAATAAAATTAACTTTTTACCTATTGCAGAACTATTTAGAGTTATTAAATGTAGGGGGCAATCAGAAAAAATTATTATTGATTACTGTGCACATGATCGTCTAACACAAAGTAAAGATTTAATGTCTATTGGTGAAATGTTTTTCGATTGGGCATCTAAGCAACCACCAGAATCTTTAAGATCTATTGAAGATAATCCAATGGCTCTTGCTGATGATATGGCTGATTTTATTATTAGAAATAAAGAGATGCTATTAGCTGCTGAGGCTGAAAGAAAGGAAGTAGGACTTTTAAATGATGAGGATAAAGAGTTTGGGATGAAATGGTTTATTGAAATGACTGAAACATACAAAAATAATAGCGATAAAAAAATTGAGTAATCTAATTATTTTTGTACGACAGAAAATATTAAGTATTTCAAATTTAACGTAAGACATGTTATACGAAATTAAATTTTTACTTTATATAAATCATTGTCTTATGTTGGTGTGAAAAGCCCAATCATCACCGATTGGGCTTTTTTGTTGATTCTTTATGTTTCGCGACTATTGTTTAATTAATGTTCCACGGTTTGTTTAATGAGATTTAATGCTATAGCAAACAAAAATGTCCAGATAAAATAAGAATAGACTTCCAAGTGGTTAATGATTTGCAGATAGACAAATAAAAGGATAGGGGCGTCATTGATGGTTAAATTCACGTACAATATCGACTAATTTGCAGGTATAGATCCTGCCTTATCAGATCATTCTGTTCTCCCGTTGATTATTGGCAAATACATGGCGCAAGCAAAGAAATCTTTTCCGCAACAAAAATCGGAATTACATTTACGAAATCTGCATCGTAGTCGTTACGATTTTCCTCAACTCATCAAGAGCTGTCCGGAACTTGCGCCTTTTGTCAGCCCAAATAAATATAATGATTTATCGGTAGATTTTTCTGATCCACAGGCTGTGAAAATGCTGAATAAAGCATTGCTCAAACATTTTTATGGCATTCAATATTGGGATATTCCTCAAGATTATCTTTGCCCGCCTATTCCAGGTCGAGCGGACTATATTCACTATTTAGCTGACTTGTTGAGTGCCAGTAATGAGGGGCAGATTCCAACGGGACATACCGTTCAAGTGTTAGATATTGGGGTTGGCGCGAACTGTATTTATCCGATCATTGGTCATCGGAGCTATGGTTGGAAATTTGTCGGCTCAGATATTCATTCTGCATCGGTTAAAAGTGCTCAATTTATTGTGGAGGCTAATCCGAATCTGCGTAAAGGCATTCAGATTCGATTGCAGAAAAAAGCGAGCAATATTTTCAATGGTGTGATTAAACCTTCAGATCGTTTTGATTTGACCATGTGTAATCCACCATTTCATGCCTCGCAAGATGAAGCCAACGCGACAGCCACTCAAAAATTAAGAAAACTGGGCAAGCCGGTTGATCGTACAAAGGTGGTGTTAAACTTTGGAGGTCAAAAGAACGAACTTTGGTGTGATGGCGGCGAAGAACGATTTGTCTGCCAAATGGTGCAAGAGAGTATTCAGTTTGCTGAGCAATGCCTTTGGTTTAGTACGCTGGTTTCCAAGAAAACAACATTGCCTGTGCTGTTAAATGCCTTAGCGAAGGGCGGAGCAGTGGATGTAAAAACCATTAAAATGACGCAGGGACAAAAAGAAAGCCGTTTTGTCGCTTGGACCTTTTTAGATTTAAGACAACAGCAAGCGTGGAAGAATGCACGTTGGACTTCAGCATAAGCCTGCCTTTGCTCGAAGTGTTCACTTTGTTTTGGGCATGCAATGCATGAAGCTTCAGTAAAAGTTTCCTATATCGATAAACACAGCAGCGCAAGCACAGTGTGTTGAATCAATCTGGAGATATTTTTGCTAAACAAGACGCATTGTTAATTGTTACAAAAAACAGCATACAGCGATTTTTGATTATTACGTGTTCTAAATGCCTTGAATATTCTGCAAGGGCTTCTTTTATATGTGAAAAATGAGCGGAATTGAACTGCAAATGCGTATGTTTATCATTTAAATTTTATATAAATCATAAACTTACAAAAATATTATTTTGCATTCATTTTGAAACTTGTCCATAATATTTGAAAAGGGTATGGAGTGAAGAAAATGCGTGGCAATCCAGAAGTCGTAGACTACTTAAATATGCTGATCGGTGGCGAACTGGCTGCTCGTGATCAATACTTAATTCATTCCCGTATGTATGAAGATTGGGGTTTAAGTAAAATCTTTGAACGTATCGATCATGAAAGCCAAGAAGAAGGCTCACATGCAGATGCATTGATTCGTCGCGTATTGTTCCTTGAAGGAACGCCGAATATGAATCGTGATGATATTGAAGTCGGCACAGACGTTGTGACCTGTTTAAAAGCGGATTTGGCGCTTGAATATCATGTTCGTGAGAAACTTGCACAAGGCGTAAAATTGTGTGAAGAAAAGGGTGACTATGTGACCCGTGATATGCTGCGTCAGCAAATGTCAGATACTGAAGAAGATCATACCTACTGGCTTGAAAAGCAAATGCGTTTGATCGAACTGATTGGCCTACCAAACTATATTCAGTCTCAAATGTAATTTGCGAAAAAATCTAAAGACCCAGCACAAGCTGGGTTTTTTATTAAGTCATGAAAACTATCTTAAAGTGAAAGAGGACTCCACCCGACAGTCAGGGTGGAGGTGAATTTCAAAGATTTTAACCTTGTTGGTTTTCAATGTATTTTTTAATAATATCCAAAGGTGCGCCACCACAAGACCCTGCAAAATATGAGCGTGACCACAAAACAGGTTTTGCATAACTACCACGTAAATCTAAAAACTCATTTCTCATTCTTCTGCTTGTT
>NZ_VPDH01000190.1:0-1067 GCF_013417785.1 Acinetobacter sp. YH12227
TCGTCAAGTCTTTCGTTAAGGAGGTGATCCAGCCGCAGGTTCCCCTACGGCTACCTTGTTACGACTTCACCCCAGTCGTCGGCCACACCGTGGTAAGCGTCCTCCTTACGGTTAGACTACCTACTTCTGGTGCAACAAACTCCCATGGTGTGACGGGCGGTGTGTACAAGGCCCGGGAACGTATTCACCGCGGCATTCTGATCCGCGATTACTAGCGATTCCGACTTCACGCAGTCGAGTTGCAGACTGCGATCCGGACTACGATCGGCTTTTTGAGATTAGCATCTCCTCGCGGAGTAGCAACCCTTTGTACCGACCATTGTAGCACGTGTGTAGCCCTGGTCGTAAGGGCCATGATGACTTGACGTCGTCCCCGCCTTCCTCCAGTTTGTCACTGGCAGTATCCTTAAAGTTCCCGGCTTAACCCGCTGGCAAATAAGGAAAAGGGTTGCGCTCGTTGCGGGACTTAACCCAACATCTCACGACACGAGCTGACGACAGCCATGCAGCACCTGTATGTAAGTTCCCGAAGGCACCAATCCATCTCTGGAAAGTTCTTACTATGTCAAGACCAGGTAAGGTTCTTCGCGTTGCATCGAATTAAACCACATGCTCCACCGCTTGTGCGGGCCCCCGTCAATTCATTTGAGTTTTAGTCTTGCGACCGTACTCCCCAGGCGGTCTACTTATCGCGTTAGCTGCGCCACTAAAGCCTCAAAGGCCCCAACGGCTAGTAGACATCGTTTACGGCATGGACTACCAGGGTATCTAATCCTGTTTGCTCCCCATGCTTTCGTACCTCAGCGTCAGTATTAGGCCAGATGGCTGCCTTCGCCATCGGTATTCCTCCAGATCTCTACGCATTTCACCGCTACACCTGGAATTCTACCATCCTCTCCCATACTCTAGCTTCCCAGTATCGAATGCAATTCCTAAGTTAAGCTCAGGGATTTCACATCCGACTTAAAAAGCCGCCTACGTACGCTTTACGCCCAGTAAATCCGATTAACGCTCGCACCCTCTGTATTACCGCGGCTGCTGGCACAGAGTTAGCCGGTGCTTATTCT
>NZ_VPDH01000191.1:0-1066 GCF_013417785.1 Acinetobacter sp. YH12227
TGTGTATATAGAAATCGTCGTAAAAGATTAAACCTGCGGTTTAATTTACTTGCTGGCATATACAATTTAGATTGGGTGAAAGATAAACAATTAAATTGATTGAAAAATGATTTATGAAGGAAGTCTAATGACTATATGTTAATTTCTTAATATCTAAAATTAACATAATACACGTTATACGAAGTTAAACAACAACAAACAGCAGTAGGACATTTCTACTTGGGAATAACAGCAGCAGCAGAGGGCAGCAGCTCTCGTTTTTTAATGTGGAAACTGCTAGAATACTTGTACGCCATTGACGTACATAGAATCTATGTTATTCATTGAAACTAGTATCTTTACCAAGCAAATCAAAGACCTTGTATCTGATGAGGAATATCGTCAACTTCAACAAGATCTATTGGTTCAACCTGATAAAGGTGACTTGATCAAGAATGGTGGTGGCATTCGGAAAGTACGTTGCGCTCAAGGTAATAAAGGTAAAAGTGGCGGTATCAGAGTAATTTACTATTGGGTAAATGAGGATGATCAAATCTTTTTCTTGGTGGCTTATCCAAAATCTGTAAAAGATGATCTAACGGATAAAGAAACCGCCATTCTGCGCCAACTCGTGAAGGAGCAATTTCATGGATAACAATTTATTTGATGACTTGGTCGCTTCGATTAAAGAAGCTGGAGCAATCAAACGCAAAGAGATCAAAGCAAGTCGAACAACCGAACTTGAATTACCTGATATTAAGGAAGTCCGAGAAAAAACTGGTTTAAGTCAAAGCGAATTTGCTGCACGTCTCCACATCAGTCATCGCACCCTGCAAAACTGGGAACAAGGCCGACGCTATCCGACAGGACCAGCGGCAACATTAATTAGAATCTTAGATGCACATCCTAGCCTTATTTAAAAATATTCATTAAAAATGGGAGCTTAGCTCCCATTTTTTGTGTTATTCCCCAATTAAAATGTCTATGCGATAAACTATTTAAAATGTCCTATAAAAAATGAGCTGATTAATTATCATATTCGGCTCTTGTTATGAGCCGAATAAGTGCTATATTCAACTCATCTGAA
>NZ_VPDH01000192.1:0-1026 GCF_013417785.1 Acinetobacter sp. YH12227
TAACGCTCACGACCGGGACTTTTGATCCAAGCCGCTTATGGTGGTTTGCTACCTGCTCCTGCAAGCCGATAGCGAGGGGCCATACCCTCATCTCTTACGCCGCTTGCTGCGGCACACTAAAGTCAGCAACCCACAGCTGATCTGGATGATCAGCACTAAAATTACGTTTCACTAAATCATCTGCTCTTTTTTGATCATCTCGGCTACGGGTGGTTTGTTTATTCTTACCTCGCCAAACACCTTGTATACCTAGCTTCTGCATCAATCGAGCAACTGTACAACGTGCAATAACATAACCTTCACGTTTCAATTGTTGCCAGACCTTACGCACACCATATCGACCTGAACTTTCTTTCCAAATTCGTTTGATTTGCTCAGCATGATGCTCATCATGTAGATCTCGTTTCGCTCGATGTTCTGGATTTTCACAGAGATCTAAAGTCCGGTAATAGGTTGAAGGTGCGATAGGTAAAATTCTACAAATCGCCTCGACTCCGTACAGCTCTTTATTATGATGGATAAAATCCACCATTATTTGTGTGGGCGGTCGAGCTCCGCCTGGGCGAAAAAAGCAGCTGCTTTACGTAGAATTTCGTTAGCACGTTGCAGTTCTTTATTTTCACGTTCGAGTTGTTTAATACGTTCTTGATCTGAAAGCTGCTGTACTTTAACTGGATTTTGTTTATCCAGATATTTTTGATGCCAAACACGTAATGTTTCAGGAGTACAACCAATCTTGGGTGCAATAGCTGTGATTGCAGTCCAATTCGATGGATAATCTTTTTCGGATTCAATCAATAATTGAACCGCTCTATCTCTGATTTCAGGGGTATATTTAGGTTTTTTCATCGGAACATTCTCTCAGGAAAGTTAGTCTCCGACAAACCCGGTACGGTTCACTAAAGGCTTACCATGCTGTTCAACATACAAGCGTGTCGAAATCATATAGTCAAAGGCTGATTCTGATTCACAGAAGCGTAAATGCTGCAATTTGCCTGTGGCATCATCGATAAAGACTAGCAGACA
>NZ_VPDH01000025.1:0-47679 GCF_013417785.1 Acinetobacter sp. YH12227
TATACAGATCTACAGGATCTACAGGATCTACAGGATCTACAGGATCTACAGGATCTACAGGATCTACAGGATCTACAGGATCTACAGGATCTACAGGATCTACAGGATCTACAGGATCTACAGGATCTACAGGATCTACAGGATTAGGATTCGATGGTGTCACTGGGTTGTCAATATCTACTCCTGGTAATTCTGGCGTTTTCTTATCATTATTAGAACTACCACTTGAACCACCACCAGCAGCCAAACCACCAATAACAGCCGCACCTCCAGCCAACCAAGGCCAAAGAATCATTTGATCAGAAGTTGCAGGAAGTAATACTTCAATATTAGGAATTTGTTTATATAAACTCGAAACTTGTTCAAACCAAAAGAGCTTACCGTCTTCATCTTCAAAAACAATATCTGAAGTTAAGCCGTCTTTATTTTTTACATAAAAATTTTCTACAACAAGTCTCTGGCCATTTTTTAATACCACAATAAGCGTATTGCCTTCTTGTAATAGCTCAGAGACATCAGACTTATCAATTTTAGCGTGAACGATTGAAATAGCATCTAAAACAACGTTTTCAGTTTCTAGATTAACTTTTACACGAGTAAGCTTATTTACGATTTGAATTGTTTGCATTTTCTTAACTAGCTATCTGTTTCCCCATGTTTCATTTTGTATTCTTTTTGTACTATATGTCAAAGTAATCGTATTTTTCACATATTTATTGACGCAAATCACAGTTTGCTTTTACATGAACTTTCAAACATTAAACTTATGTTTTATAATATTTTTTATTGATACATATATTACAAAATTATTTCCATACAACTAAAATGTAATTTTTTTATTACATCATTCACACTTTTTAAATATGTAACAAAACTTAACAAATGTGCTTTTAGCATCTTATGCGCTAGTTTTATTCACCTAAAAAGCCGCCTTGCACTTGTTAGGTTCTCAAGCGACAATATTAAAAATTTCGTTGGTTATTTTTCATGTCTCTACCTTTAGACGTCCTCGGCGGTATCACTGCTGAACAATTTCTTGCTGAATATTGGCAAAAGAAACCGCTTTTAGTACGCAATGCCCTTCCTGATATCGCAAATATTTTAGAACCCAAAGATGTTCTAGAATTGGCCTTAGATGAAAACGTCACAGCTCGCCTCATCAAGCAAAAAGACCGTGATCCAAATCAATGGTCAGTTAAGACTTCACCCTTACTCAAAGCTGATTTTCAAAAGATGCCTAAGCTATGGACTTTACTTGTTCAAGCTGTCGATCATTATTCTTTTGATCTTTCAGAGTTTTGGAAGCAATTTTCTTTTATCCCTCAGTGGCGTCGTGATGACATTATGGTGTCATATGCCGAAAAAGGCGGATCTGTCGGTAAACACTTCGATTTTTACGATGTGTTTTTAGTTCAAGGTCATGGACATCGTCGATGGCAGCTTGGCCAAATGTGCGATGCGGAAACTGAATTTGTTGCAGGCCAGCCACTACGTTTACTGCCTGAAATGGATATCAATTTTGATGAAGTTTTAGCGCCAGGCGATTTACTTTATGTTCCACCAGGCCTTTCACACTACGGCGTTGCTGAAGATGAATGCCTTACATATTCATTTGGTTTCCGTATGGCAAATGTCACAGAGATGATGGATCGTGTCGCTGATAAATTTACTGAAAATCCGCTTCTGAAAAACCCATTACTGGATATTATTCGCAAGCATGTTACCCCTGTTGGTCAAGTCACTGAAAGCGAAATCGAATATTTGAAAGAAAAGCTGTTCGAGCAATTGCAGAACTCAACGGTAATTGAAGATGCAATTATGAGTGTAATGTCAGAATCTAAATATCCTGACAATATTCCAGAAGCAGAAGAAATTGGTACAGGCGACTTAGAAGAAGCTCTTGATCAAGGCTATCAGCTCATGCTTGAGCCAGCCTCGCGTCTGCTTTATACCGAGCAAGATGGTGATATTCTGTTTTGGGCGAATGGTGAAGGCTTGTGTATTTCAGATGAGTTCGCAGTACATCTCAAAACATTAGCAGATGGCCAAAGTTTAATGCTTGATGAAACACTCTACGATGCAGATATTCTTGAGGATATTGCGATGTTACTGAACGAATCTATTCTGATGCTCGTGCCAACTGAATCAGAATAAATTTAATCAACTTAAAAAACTAAAAGGGGCTTAATGCCCCTTTTAGTTTATTTTCTTCCTAAACACTTGTTCATTAAATCTTCAAATTTATCGGCATTACGCCGCACAATCACACGATAAATCCAAACTATCAAAAAAATGATCAGGGCAAACCAAACATAACGCATAAAGCTATATTTACTTCCTTTTCCCTGCCAAATTTGTAATTCGACATTTTGAAATTGCGCATTGCTTGAATTCACTAAATCGAGCTGATTGGTCATATGACTTGGATCATTGGCGGCATTTAAGGAAAATGGATCACCGGCCATTACAAAAACAAAAGCTTCTCCTGCTTTCATTTTTTCTATACGTTCTAAATGATCTACACCAGCTTCCATGTCCATTAGACTTTGACTGCTTTGATTGGCATAAGCATTAAAATTCTTCACATCAAATTTCACTTTAACATCACCCTCTACCATAGCAGCACCACGTACAATAATCACAGCACGATAAGGGTTTTGTTCAGAGCGTGCTGTATAGTGCAAGGCAAAACTTGGATTATTTGTGACTTGATCTGTTTGTATGGACTGACTTTTGGCCAGCATTTGTGTCAGTTCATCATTGCTTAGATTCGCTTGATGAAAAATAACTTCGCCATACTCGCCTGGTTTAGGCATTGAGTCTGTTGGACTACGACATCCAGACATGAATAAAACGGTCAATAAGACTATCAATACACTCGACATTCGTTGAGGTGTAACCAATATATGAAAAAGCATTTTTATTCTTTATAAATTAATTATGCAGCTGATTTTATTTGAATTTCTGCCTGAATAATAGTTGATCCAGCTTGTGAAATAATATTTAATTTCCCACCTATCCGCTGTATACGCATTTTCATACTACGCATTCCTACACTCATCCCATGTGTAGAAACACTTTCAACATCAAAGCCTATACCATCATCCTCAATGATGAGGATTAGTGGCTCATTTTCTTTATGCGTCATTGTGACTTTTACTGTGGTTGCTTTACTGTGTTTAACGATATTGGTTAGGCTTTCCTCTACCACCCGAATAAGCGTAAGGCATTGCAATGAAGAAGGACGCTCTTTCCACGCAGCCGGAAAATTCCACTTAGATATTATCTCCATTTCTTCCATCAGTTGGCTAAACCGATGACGAACAGGTGCAATCCACAATAACGGAGAGTCTGGCACTTTGCTGTCTAAGGAAGAGCCACTATCAATAATTTGACGCAAATCATCACGTAATAGTTTCAGCATGGATAGAAACTGTGTATTGGGTATATCTTTTTCACACTGATCAACCAAAATCATTGAACGAACAATTGATGCCCCCAAACCATCATGTAAGTCATGAGACAGTTTGATTCGCTCTTGTAGGCGTACATTACTCAATTCAAGCTGATGTTTGTCACTTAAACTACTAAATAACTCATCACTGACTTTTTTCACCTCAAAGGCAAGCTCATCATTAAACTGCTCAATCTTTTGGATATTTCGATTCAGTCGTGCCCCCAATATAACCACGATGAATAACGTAATAATTGGTGAGGTGTAAGGTGAAACTGGCATGATGCCTTCTTTTGGGAAATACATCATGATAGCTAGGTCAATTACACCAAAGATCAGCATAGCTGTCAGGCATAAGCTTAAGAAAATAGAGTCTCTTCGTTTAGTTTTGAAGCTTCTATAGCATAAGTAAATATATGTAATGAAATAGAATAAACAATAAAGTAAAAAGATAACGGATGATATATCAGCATTTTTTTCAAAAGGCATCAGCATGACTACAGCAATGAGCACTGCCGTTAAGGTGGTGAAAGCGAGTTCTAAGCGTGGAAATTTTTGCCGAATAAAACGCAGCATATAAATACAGAAACACTGTGAAAACAGCATCCAAAAGATCAGGTTTGCTTTTGCTGAAAAGATTGAGTCTGGATAAGGAAATGTTTCAGTTGTTAAAGCATTAGAGATAAATAATATCCACAGAACAGAAGCCAATGCGAACCAACCAAAACTGGTATCGCTTCGACGCATAATCCAAATCACAAAACAAATAATGCCCAACGTACCAGAGAGAAATACATTGAGTTGCAGGATGGTTCTTCTATGCCATGTCAGTTCATCATGATGCTCCACATTCGACATAACATTATTAAAACCAATAGGGCCTACACCACCATTCATACTGGTATAACCGCTTACATAAATGAGCGTTTCATTATGTTGTTGCTTTATCCCACTGATTGGTAAAATCCAATATCTTGCGACATTCCAACTTTTAGATAATGGTTCTTGCAGATTTTTGTCTGTCCATAACAAATCACCGTTTAAATACACTGTTCCGGCATTAATTAAATATTCAATATTAAATGCGATTGGTTCTGCTAAACGAGCATTATTCTTACATTTCCATGACCAATCTAGCTTATACCAGGCCCCACCTTGGTAGCCTTGCCATGCAGGATCTTCTTTCCAAAGATCAGGCAATTCAGATTTCACCCAACCGTGCCGTGGCAATTCTTTATTTGATGGTGTTTTTGCTTTTAAAATTTCATGGACAGTGACCTGACATTGGTCATTTATTTCATAGACTTGAGCTGCATGAGTAATACAGCCCCACAATAAACCGAGGGCAAATAAAAATATATACCCTCCTTTGCGCATTAAAGAATTCCCATAGAACGCGCTGTACTAACTGCTTTGGTACGTTTAGTAACCGATAACTTACGGTATATGTGCTTTATATGACTCTCAACGGTATATCTAGAAACAAAAAGTTGTTCCGCAATTTCACGATTACTTAACCCTTGGGCAACTAAACACAAAATTTCTTTTTCGCGATTGGTCAATATAGATGACTCAGCGCCTTCAACGATCTCTTGTTCAGGTGCAGGTTCTTCCGTTTCAGAAATTTGTTTTAATATTTCTCTAGCAATAAAAGGATCCATTGGTGCACCACCACGTAAAATGCTGCGAATCGACAATAGAACTTCTGCATCATCTCGTTCTTTCAGCACATAACCCGTTGCACCAGCTTTAATCGCTGAGAATAGGCTCTCCTGCGTACTCCATGCAGAAATCACCAAAATCATGGTATTGCCTTCTAAGGAGCGGATTTTTTCAATAATTTCAACTCCATTTCCATCAGGTAACCCCAAGTCAACCAATGCGAGGGAAATAGGATGAGTATCAATAATTTCGATGGATTCTTTTACATTTTTAGCAAAGAGTAACTCGTCATGTTTATATCCCAGTTCAGTTAAAATTTGACGTAATCTCAACTGGATAATTTCTTCATCTTCAACAACAAGCACTGGGACGGGTAATATTACTTCTGGTGTCATGGCTTATTTCCCCTAAAAATGAAATGTCTTTTACATTATCTTGGTTTATCCCTACAGAATATCCCTATAATTAAGTAAATTTACGCCAATCTCAACTTTTTAAGTCATTGAAATAAAAAGGACCTAACCTCATTTTAAATCCGTCTATGAAAATAAAATTACAGTTATGTCCACTGAAGAATTTATCATCATTGTCTATTTAATCATAGAGGAAATTTACCCAACTATAGTCTCTGAACCATTAAGAAAACGTGGTTTTCCACCTGCTTTAACCGATATTGAAATTATCACAATGCAAATTGTTGGTGAGTGTCTCAAAATGGATACGGATAAAAGCATATGGATGTTTTTTAAAAACAATTACTTAAGTTGGTTCCCTCATTTAGGTTCATATCCTAACTTTTGTAAGCATTGTGCAAACTTATGGCAAGTTCATCAAAAAATCACAGCCCAATTAACTGCACATTATGGTCAGGATCATATTCATTTTATTGATGGATTTCCTATACCTGTTTGTCGTTATAGTCGAGCAAAAAGACACAAGAATTTCAAAGAACATGCAGGTTTTAGTTATTGTGCTGCACAACAAGAGAAATACTATGGTTTTAAAGGGCATCTTGTAATTAATTTGGAGGGTATGATTACTAGCTATACTTTCGCTCCAGCAAATGTAGATGAGCGTGATGTTGCACCAGAAATCACAGAAAATATTCATGGGTTACTAGGTGCAGATAAAGGTTACTTAAGACCCAGCTTGAAAGAATACTATAAATTTCAGTATGTTGATCTACAAACTCCTTTAAGAAAGAATATGCCGGACTCTAGATCTCAAGAATCAATGAGGTTGCTTATGAGAGCACGAAGGAAAATTGAAACGGTCATTGGTCAATTAACTGATCGCTTTAATATTCAAAAAGTAAGGGCAAGAGATTTATGGCACTTATCGCATCGTTTTATCAGAAAGATTTTGTCACATACGGTCTGCGTCGTTATGAATAAAAAATGTGGTTATTCGCCGATTCAATTTGAAAAGCTTATTTAAAGTTGAGATTGGCGTAAATTTCTTATTTTTATAGATTTATTTTCCCCTCTTTGGGATTTTAGCTTGTTTTATAGTTCTAATAAATACTAGTTAATGCTTATTTTTCAAAAAATAGAGTACTGCCAGAGAATATGCAACAGTACTCAGGCGAATTCATCCAGTTAAACTTTAACTCGCATATTGTTTTTTAAGATATTGAACAATTTTTTCAGATTCGAATAGTTCAATACCTGTGTTTGGATCTTTCAAATATGGAACTTGAATATTATCCCCCATAATTTTAAGTACTTGCTCACGCTTACCGCCTTTTAAGGGGGTGTATTTACCAGGCTTTAGGCGCAGTGCCGCCAATCCTTGATCCTGCCAGCGTTCTTTAGCCACATTATGAAACTTATGTGCCAGTTCTAATTCCGCAAGCACACTACGGACAATTCGTGTATATGGGCTTGCTTCAAAGCCCCACAATTCAAGCAATTGTGCTGGTGCATCTCGATGAATTACTTTTCGGTTAATCCAAACACCTTGCGCACCATTAATTAACGTTCCTGCATAAGCCACATAAGGTATTTTTGGGTAATATGCATATTTAGAAGGGGTTTTCCCTGTTTTACCGTAATGTTTAAACAGGTGATGTATGATTTGTTGAGATTCATACAGTTTCTCCCCTGTATTTTCATCAACCAAGAAAGGAAATTGCTGTTTACCACCTAATTTCTGTGTATCTAAGCGATATTTTTTTGCACCTTTAGGACATGGATATACTTCATAGTCCAAATTTAAGGTTGTCAATACTTCACGTACACGACGGCAATATGGTGAACCTTCAAATTCATAAAGTTTCAGTGCTTTTTCTGGCTGTTTTGGATATGGTGTACCTGATGTACCACGACCACCCTCTGCAACGCCTGAAAGGAGTGCTTGAGCCACTTTTATTTGGTGCATTAACATAATTATTCCTTTCTTATTTTACTTAATCTTTTATGGCATCAACCAAGTGAACTCAATTGATGCTGTGTGAAATTGTTTATATCAGCTTAATTTTATAAGTCCACCAATGATTCTTTGGCAATCACAATTCCGTTATTATCTGCATAGACATATTGACCCGATTGGATTGTCACGCCCCCAAAACTGAGTTCAATATTCGTTTCACCCACACCTTGACGGTTGCTCTTACGAGGTATTGCAGCTAGGGCCTGTACACCTAAATCAAGTTCAGCAATTGCATCAACGTCTCGTACGCAGCCGTATATAATCACACCATTCCAATGATTCTTCACTGCAGATTCAGCAATCATATCGCCCATTAAGGCACAGCGCATTGACGCACCGCCATCTACAACGAGGACCTTACCTGTGCCATCAGTCGCCAAAAGTTCTTTTACACGGGAGTTGTCTTCAAAACATTTAACCGTCACAACCTGACCGCCAAAACTTTTACGTGCACCATAACTTTGGAAAAATTTACCATCTAAAGATGGAGTCACCACTTGAATATCTTTTTCTGGATGATCATCAAGCAAATCACACGTTACAAATGGAGCTGTAGCCACGTTTTTCCCCTCATTTCATTTTTAGTATGCGTAAATTATCATAGATCTCAAATTTTTCGGTCTGAGTTTGTGCTGCCTCGACCATAGTATGAGCCACTTGCGCTGCTGTCACTGGCTTAAGTTTAAAAGTATCTGGTACCAAATGCGAAAAACGTGAATACAATTTCTGTGTGGCTTGCTCTGCTGGTCGTGACTCATCTCTATCACCCAACAATAATGAGGGTCTTAATATGGCTAGTTGAGCTAATTTTAGACTTTTTAGATAATATTCTAGCTCACCTTTTACCCGATTATAAAAGAATAAAGAGTTAGGATTCGCTCCTGTTGCACTCACAATAATCAGCCCTGTTTCACTGTGTTCCAACAATTCAGCTAAATGTGCATTGATTTTAAAATCGATCGCATAAAAACAATCTTTAGAACCCGCTTTTTTTATGGTTGTACCTAGGCTACTAAAAGCATGTGTATAGTCCAGTACATCTTCTTGGGTTAATAATAAAAAATCTTCCAGTACCAATTGCTGTACTTTGGCGAGTCGTGTAAGTTCCTCATCTCGCCTACGAACTACTGCTGTTATATTCTTACAAGTTTCATTTTGGCTTAACTGACGGATCAGTTCACGGCCAACCAATCCTGTTGCACCGATCACGATCGCATTTTCAATACATTTAGTCATTTTTCATACAAACTCAATGGCTTTGGACTAATCTAACGTTTTCTTTGAAATTTTTCTGCATCAAAAATGTTGTCAAAGCATGTCAAGACTTGACTTAAGCGCTCACTTTAATCACAATATGGCACTTGTTTACGGGCTGGTGATAGTTCTTCTGGAGTTGGTTTTCAGTTGTAATTTCAGCCCGCCCAGACCATCAATTTCAAGGAGTGCACGAGTGGCAAACTCTGCTCAAGCAAAAAAACGTGCTCGTCAAAACGTTAAAGCACGTCAACACAACGCAAGCTTACGTTCTATGGTACGTACTTATCTTAAACGCACAGTAGCTGCTATTGCTGCTGGTGATTACGCTGTCGCTTCAGAAGCTTACAAAAAAGCTGTACCTGTAATCGACCGTATGGCTGATAAAGGCATCATCCATAAAAACAAAGCTGCTCGTCATAAGAGCCGTTTAAATGCACAAGTTAAAGCTTTAGCTAACTAATTTGTTGCGATGAAAAAAGCCCTTTTTAGGGCTTTTTTTGTTTTTGTGTTTTTCTATTTTCTAATTTTATTTCAGTTATAAAAAAAGCCCTCGTTTGAGGACTTTTTTAATTTTATTAACTAAAGGCTAAATGTTACTTATTCAGTAAAGTTAAATTTGTTGAATTTAAATAAGCCAATAATAGATTTTGATTTGCTGTTAAATTCGTCCAGCGTTGATTTGCACCACCGGTACAATTATAGCGAATTAAGTCTGCACGATTATTCTGCAATCGCCCTGTATTTAAGTCCATACATTGGCCACTTTGGCGAATGGTTGTAGTTTCAGGATTCATCGTCCAAATTTGATTATCTTGGTTTAAGCTGCAACGTTCCAATGTAATTTTTGCAGAACCCCCATTGCCAGTTAAACACTGCCCCAAATCAGATTTACTGTGGATTCGTCCCACCACATCATAAATCCATTGTTCTGAATCATCTGCCGTACAACCTGTTTGACCACTAATAAAAACATTTAATTTACCATCAGCTAAAGTCTCAGTTTTCAAACAATTCGTACCATTTTTTATCAATGTTGCTTGTTCAAAAACACCATCACGGTTTAATACCAACTTTTGCATAAAACTGGTTAATGCCGTTGATGCTTCAGGCACTTGATTAGATAGATCTTTATAATAAACATTCATCCAACGATTGATACGGTATGCCGTATTTTGCTGGGCTTCATAACGGTCAAATTGCTGACGCGCAACTGAACTTAACAGCGCCTTATCATTTTTATAGGTATCAAACAGCATCTTAGCCGTTGGATCTAAATTCACAACAGCATTGTTCACTTGAGCCACTAGTGCTTGTTCGAGCTGCGGTAATTCAATCGAACGTAAAGCACTATAACCTGCTTCACGGCCTATTTTCACAGCAGGCTTAATCATATCGCTGTAAACTGGAATCACGATATTCGAAAGCAATTTAGCTTCTGCTCCTGCTTTCTTACAATACAAATCTACTGATTTTGGCTGATCGCTAATCGCTAAATTGACATGTAGTTTATTTACATTTGAACCCATACGGTTCGGCGATAATGCAATGATCTTATTCTGCGATGGATATTGTACATTAAGCCAGCACGATGAACTTACAGTCGCTGTATCAGCAGTCGGTAAATCAAAGACATTCCCCCAGTTACCTCGTGCCGCAGGATATAACAAACCTACTTGTTGTTCAGGGTCATATCCACCCAAAATGGTATACACAGGCACACCTATTTGTTTTGGTTTGAGATAATTACCATCTTGGCTGTTAAACCAAATATCAGAGGATTTCGGTACTTTAGGTTGAGTGACTTCCATGGTGCGGGTTTGTGTATTCCAAAGTTTATACCCAGTTGGAGAGCTTACATCCCATACTGCACGATTGAAATGTAGCTGAATTTTTAAGAATGTACTATAGCCAGTATAGTGGGTATAACGTGAGTAAGTGCTGTTGGGATAACCACCAGCCATAGAGTCACGGCCATAAGGGAATAAGTTTTTAAAATTCGGCGTACCTGTACTTGCATCCCATAATGAAGTCGACGTCCAACTTAAATTACCGCGCATTTTATTACGGTTAGCAATATAGCCCCAACCACTGTCGGCATGGTGAGACGCCCAAAAGTAATTCGTCACGCCATCCGTGGTTACAGCACCTGGATAATGGCCAAGTCCATAATGATGTCCAATTTCATGACTAAATTCATTACCGACCGAATCAATTAAGGTCAACATACCGTTACCACCACTGAGACCATGGTTGTTATAACCATTGGCATAGCGACCACGTGAATGGTGTGTTATCACAGATTGAGTCAGTTGTGGTTGAGATTGACTTGACATTGAAGCGCTCGTCACCCCCCAGTTCGCAAGATTAATGCCTACACTAAACGTTGATTTCCCCACGTTTTCACGCATATCACCTGCATATACCCCTCCATCACCCGCACTGGCTTCGTTATAAATAACACCCGATGCTACGATCACTTTATCAAGTTGGATATCATCGTACTTGGCAACTGTCATTGCAGCCGCAGGAATAGTTTGGAAATAATCTGTACCCGCCTTCTCAGGCTCAAGTAACATATAATGTCCATTTGAAACTGGCGGCTCACTTAACATACCTATGCGTATATTATTCAGTACCAATTCACCAGGTGAGGCAAAATCAATTTTTTCTTCAACCAACTCACCACTTCGTTTCTGTGCATCAACAATTTTGAGTTTTAAACCTGGTTTAACTTCATCCCAATTCAGCTTTGTGGTCCACGCACGTTTGCTATAAACCACATCTGGACGACCTTTTTGACCACTTTGATCTGAAAGTGGCATTTGACTTGGGTCATCTAAATTTACTGTTCGAACTAAGCGATTATTTTGATAAATTTCGACTTTTAATTGTCCAACATCCTGCATATCAAGTGCTGGTGTCACAATCAATAACGCATCTTTCTCTGTCGTCAAGCGCGGCATTTTTTTAGCTTCATTACCATTTGGGTCGACAACATGACTTTGCCCAAATTGAACTTGGGCATTGAAGCTTCCTTCTAAATCATTTCGTATAACTCGAATTTCGTCATTGGCATCATAATCATAAAAACCTATAGATGTTTCATCTGCCACATCTTGACTTGGTTCCGGATACTTTTGCTGTGTCTCACTCGGTAAAGACTCTCCAGAAGCGTTTTCTGCCCCCCACCTCCACCACAAGCTGTAAGTATGACTGACATAATACAAACACTTAAAGTGTTATATGAAAAACCTATCACAGTTTTCATGTTTAATTCCCCAATACACCGCATATTCGCTAAATTAAGTGATCTATATTTTTATATAAATCAATATTTTATGATTTATTTATGATATTTTTAAAAAGAAATTATTTCAATTGCCGTATTTTGTCAGAAACTGACAGACACTATTTTTCATTATAAAAACAATAACAAATTCAATCATTATGATGTGACTAATGTTTTACTTTTCAACTAAATCATGACACAACAGAAGATGTTGAAGATTTTAATCCAGACAAATTTTGTCAACATTATTTTATATTTATAAAATCCATTAAGAAAAAACAAATCCCTTAAAAAAATTATGGTATTTTAAATTAAATGAATTCTTCCAAAATATTTTCCCAATAAGGAATTTTAGAATGATTAATCGCTTTTTACCTTCACTCGAAAAATTTGAAGAAACAGAAAAACAATATATCGAGTACTTCACCGCCAAAGGTGAAAAAGATGTCATTGGAAAAGTTATATCAAATATGAAATCTACTGCAGAAATTCAAGCATCTCAGGGTGTGGATGCATGGCTTGGCTATGGTGTTTATTTACCTGCAATCGAGCGAATTTTTGCCATGCATAAAGGTGAAAGTGAAGCTGATTTTTTTGCTCGCACCCAATATCCACACGATGTCGTCACTGCCTATAGCCTAAATGGACATGATTTGGCCACGCTCATTGCAGCAGACAAATATAGTCGTATGCACCAACAGCAAGTTGCTGTGAATACCAGTCAATGGCCGCTCAATGAAAATGGTCGAGTGCTTGAATTAAATGATTTTCCAGCACGTATTCGCGCTAAAATTTAGTATTTATTAAAGATAAATTTTACTTAAAGCATCTTAACAATCAGTGAGGTGCTTTTTATAGTGCTATTAGGATGAAATTATGGGTACGCTTGTTGAAATTCACGAATATTCAATTCGTTTAATTCACCACGCCAAATCCATTTCAGTTTTGATTCTAAGAAAACATCCCCTTCAAACCAAACGAATAAACCTTCCATCATTTTTGGCCAATCTTCGCGTGTAACCATATTCTTTCCAGATATGATCGCTAAAATTGCCGCCAAAATTGTGTCGTGGCTCACTGCAAGACTTAAACCATAATCATTGGTCGGATGGGTGTTGTAAATTAGTTCGAGTACATCCACCACCCCATGAATGGGTTGTTTCATTCCTGGTAATGCATTATTTACAAAGCTATTGATAAAGCCTAAAGCACCTTGCTTTTGAAAAAATGGCCCAGCTTTTTTTATATCTAGTACGAAGCTTCCCGGTTCAACCAATAAACCTTGCTCAATAATTTCAATATGATGGGTATTTGGTTCAATAGTGACATTGTCTGCGCCTTGAATCATCAAAGCCGCCGTATCTACACAGCGTTGAATCGGGCTCGAAATACAATGTTGGATGACGCGATCAGTATTTTCAACTAAATAACTGCCCCATGCTTCAGCTAAATCACGCCCTTGATTGGTCAGTTGTAAATCATAACCAGCCAGTCCTTGTCCCCGTACCACCTCACGTATGGAATGACGGGTAAACAACGTCACCGGCGTCTTTTCATCAGGCAATAAATCAATTGCCTTCAGCATACTAGGTGGGAGCAAGTCTAAAGCCATAATCTAACAGTTCTTAAATAAGCGAGAATTAATCAGTTTAATCACACTATAGCATGATCAAACTTTTGCTCAAGGCTTGTCATCCATCTGCGCAAGCGCTTTTAAGGCCAAATCTTTGATTGCATCATTTTTGTAAGCAATAAAACCATTATTTAATAAACTATCTCGTTGGTTATAAATGAAAGTGCGCCCTTTAAAGTCCACTAAACCTCCACCAATTCGCTCTATTAGACACTGTCCTGCACTGGTATCCCACTCACAAGTGGGGTGAAAACGCGGATATAGATCAACTTGATCTTCAAGCATCATACAAAATTTATATGCGCTACCTGCATAATAGTTTGTGTAAGGGCGAAGTCGAGATAATGCAGCAAGATAATCTGCATATTCTGGTTTCGTCCGTGCACTTTGACTCAAACCCACCTGAAGAGTAATACCCAGTTCCGTAGGCGCATATTCAAACCACAATTGCGTTTGCGTATTATATTTCAGTGGCATACCCTTAATAGGACAAATATAAATATTATGTTCACAAGGAATTGCAAGCATTGCAAATGTTGTCTTCTCACCTTCCACTAAACTCAGATTGATTGTGAATTCAGGCCTTTGATGTAAAAATTCTTTCGTACCATCTAAAGGATCGAGCAACCAAAACTTAGTCCATTCATCACGTTTTGATTTATCACCTTCTTCAGACAACAAAGGCAAAGTTGAAATCTGCGCCAATGCTTCGGTGATATAAGTATTTGCACGGTAATCTGCTTGTGTAACGGGTGAATTATCCTTTTTACGCGCAACATCAAATTCAGCACCTGAACAATAACGCTGATATTCTTCTCGCAAAATTTCACAGGCCTGTGTCACAATGGGTACGAGCTGCAAAATCATGGGGTCTTGCGGTGCTGTTGTTGTTTTAAACATAGATTACCTATATATGCCAAATTTCTCAGAAAAGCCGACCATCATTTTCGACATGGACGGAACTTTACTCGACCTTGCTTACGATGATTTCATTTGGAATGAACTCTTACCCATTCGGTATGCCGAGCAGCATGGCTGCACCTTAGAGCAAAGCCAACAAACATTGTTCAGCTTTTACCAACAACATAATCATACCTTAAAATGGTATTCATCACGCTTTTGGACATCACAAGTAGGCGTTGATGTTTTGGCCATGCAAATTGAACAAAAAGCTAAAGTGGCTAAACGTGTTGGCTGCACTGAACTATTACAATATCTAAAAGAAAATGGATATCCAATTTGGTTAGCCACCAATGCCGATGCTGCTGGGCTACAATTTAAATTAGAAGAAACAGGTATCGCTCAATACTTTGATGTCATTGTGAGCTCTGAAACCATCGGTCATGCAAAAGAATTTATAGAATTTTGGAAAATCTTACAGCAAACACATACTTTTGATCCTGAAAATTGCTATTTCATTGATGACACTGAAAAAGTACTCAATGGTGCAGAGCAATTTGGCATTCAACAACTCTATTCTATTCTGCAACCATCTACAGGCAAAGCACCACGTGAGACTTGCAAATACCCAATGTTGTCCGCATTAACAGATTTAATCCCTATTTTAGAGGCGCAAGCTTCACAGCAAGACAAGGAACAAAAAAAATATGCGTAAATCAAATCTAGCCGAAGATGCGGTTGGAATGCGTATAGATAAGTGGCTTTGGGCGGCACGCTTTTTTAAAACCCGCTCTATTGCGAAAAACGCCATTGAAGGCGGTAAAGTTCATCAAAATGGTGAACGGGTCAAAGTATCACGTGAAATCCGTGTAGGCATGGAATTGACTATAGCTCAAGGTATTGAAAAAAAAACCGTGGTCGTAAAAGCACTTTCAGATGTGCGAGGTCCAGCTCCGGTCGCACAGTTACTCTATGATGAAACAGAAGTCAGTATTGCAAAACGTGAATTGCTTGCATCACAAAGAAAGTTGCATAATCTTGCGCGACCCGATCATCGGCCAAGTAAAAAAGATCGCCGAGACATTGGTAAATTTAAAAAAGAAAATGATCAACAGTTTGACCAGCAATGGTCTTATAATGATGATTAAGTTAAAGCGTCACAACATGTCGCACTGGTTGTGATTTTCATAGAACAGAAGGATGAATTCTGTCACTATACTCGGGTGGAACAGATTTAAACTGAATACATCCACTTGAGTATATTGTTTCGTGACATAGTATTGAGGTTGTAAGATGGATGATAATAAAAGCAAAGCGCTAAATGCAGCACTAGGTCAAATTGAAAAGCAATTTGGTAAAAACACTGTAATGCGTTTAGGTGATAATACCGTTTTGGCTGTAGAAGCTGTATCTACTGGGTCACTTACCCTAGATATTGCACTTGGCATTGGCGGTTTACCAAAAGGTCGTGTAATTGAAATTTACGGACCTGAATCTTCAGGTAAAACCACAATGACATTACAAGCGATTGCGCAATGTCAAAAAAATGGTGGTACTTGTGCTTTTATCGATGCAGAACATGCGCTCGACCCTCAATACGCACGTAAACTTGGCGTAGATTTAGACAATCTATTGGTATCACAACCCGATCATGGTGAACAAGCGCTCGAAATTGCGGACATGCTCGTTCGTTCTGGCGCAGTTGATATGATTGTTGTCGACTCAGTCGCTGCATTGACGCCTCGTGCAGAAATTGAAGGCGAAATGGGTGACTCACACATGGGCTTACAAGCACGTTTGATGAGCCAAGCACTGCGTAAAATGACAGGTAACGCTAAACGTTCAAACTGTATGGTTATCTTTATTAACCAGATTCGTATGAAAATTGGTGTTATGTTTGGTAGCCCTGAGACAACAACAGGTGGTAACGCACTTAAGTTCTATGCGTCTGTACGTTTAGACATCCGTCGTATCGGTCAAGTGAAAGAAGGCGATGAAATTGTCGGTTCAGAAACTCGCGTAAAAGTTGTGAAGAACAAAATGGCGCCTCCATTCAAAGAAGCGCTCTTCCAAATTCTTTACGGTAAAGGCGTGAACCAAATGGGCGAATTGGTTGATTTAGCAGTTGCTCAAGAATTGGTGCAAAAAGCTGGCGCATGGTATTCATACCAAGGCAACAAAATTGGCCAAGGTAAAAACAACGTGATTCGCCATTTAGAAGAAAACCCTGAAATTGCGAAAGAACTTGATCGTTTAATCCGTGAAAAACTGTTAACACCTGTTGCTGTGCCTGCAGATGAAAAAGACGAAGCTGAACCTGATTTTTTAGATGCTTAAACTAAACTGATTTTTACATCATAGCAATCTGACTTATTCGTGTGCATGCAAACACCTTTCAGATTAAACTGTAAAACGCCCTTCGGGGCGTTTTTCCTTATGACGTTACTTAATAATGAATGATTCAAAATTTCCCAAACTTTTAGATTATCAAGCACTCAAAGCTCAATATGGTGAAGAGGATATCGCCCCACCTCACACAGAGCGCCATAGTGAGCAATCTACTGATGATCATGTTGACTTGAGTGAAGAAGTCACAGTGCCTGAACAAAAAAAGCCAGGACTCACAGGAACCCGTTTGCGTTCTTATGCTTTTGCTGTATTAACACGCAAAGAATACTCGAAAGCAGATTTGACAGAAAAATTAGCGCTATATGCAGAAGATAGAGATGAAGTCATAGCACTTGTCGATGAACTTGCGCGTGAAAATTATCAAAGTGATCAACGTGTCGCTGAGACCTTACTTTCTAGCCAAAAACGTAAAGGAAAAGGTCCGAACCGAATTAAACTAGCTTTAAAGAATAAGAAACTCAATACAGCGCTAATTCAAGAAGAATTGAAAGAAACAGATTGGAGCATTGAAGCCTATACGCTCAAAGTAAAAAAATTTGGTAAAGCCGTCGAAAAAGATCCAAAGCTCAAGGCAAAACAAATCCGTTTTTTACAATATCGTGGTTTTGACTTAGATACGATTTTTAAAGTCATTACGCGCACAGAGTTGGATGACGATTAAAAAGTTAGGTTAAATATAAGCAAGAAAAATGAGGGATAAATGAAAGAATGTAGTATAAAATAATGAATAAAATTATTGTTTTATAAAAATGGTGGCAACCCTACCAGCAAAGCTTCGGCACATCATAGTTCTACTACCGTTGCTACCTTCCGGTCCTGGCGGGGTTTGTAGAGTACAATTGCGAAGTAACCAGCAGGGCTACCATTGCAAGAACAGAGTATAGAGAATTTTCCTAAAGTTGCAAGACAAAACATTGCTTTTGTATGACTTCACTAACTGTTTGATTATTTATAAATCAATGTGCATTTAAATTATGTAGAAAGCGTGAAAATTACACCCATCTTATTTACTTTAAAACACAACAACCATGCAAAAGCTTATTGCAATTCATGTGTTTGGCGTTTTTAATGTGTTTATCGTTTTATCAACTCGCTGTCTGTAATAAAAATATTCAGTACAGTGCAACGAGTCACTACATGGAATTTTTATGATGCTTAAAAAGCAAATTCTTGGCGCCCTCACCCTTAGCTGTTCTGGCGTCCTCTTTGCAAACATCCCTATTGAATCGCGCGGTTTGAGCGGGGCAAATAACGGAACTGTTTACACGGCGAATAATACTGCGATCCAAACAGGTGCTGGTTCCACACCTCCCCCAACGAATCTCAATTGGCAGCTAATGCAAAAAAACCAACAGCTGGAAAATGAACTACGTACGCTCCGTGGAAAAATGGAAGAACAAGATAACGAAATTGAGAAGTTAAAAAATGAACTGACTAATCGTTATGCTGATTTAGACCAGCGCTTAGAACTATTACAACAAAAAATTGAGCCAACTGAAGACACAGATACTACGGAGGATAATCAACAAGGTACTGCACCCAGCAGCTCCTAAGCCACCTTTGACCAATACATCACAGTCCATACCACAAAAAAACCTGAGCTCTTCAGCAAAGCAGCCAGTCAATGCTGGTGGAGATCCTCTTGAGCTAGAAAAAGCAGCCTATACAGTTGCTCTAGATGCCTATAAACAAGGTGGTGCAAAAAAAGCGATTGCACCAATGCAAAATTTTATAAAAAATAATCCAAACAGCGTTTATATTGGTAATGCATATTTTTGGTTAGCTGAATTTAATCTCGCAATTGAACCAACCAATTATATTGAAGCGAAAAAGAATTATGGCATTGTCGTAGATAAATATCCCGACTCAAGTCGCGCAGCTCGCGCACTGTATCAGCTCTATAGTATTGCTAAAGATGTCGACCGTAATACGGTACTAGCTACACAGCTAAAAAATAAACTTTTACAGAACTACCCTAAATCGGAAGAATCAGGCTTTGTTAAAAAGTAATTTTTTTAATAGTTTTATTTTAGCAATAAAAAGACACCGCACTTGGTGTCTTTTTTATTTCGCATCACTAATTAACGAACGATACCACGTTTAGATTGTTCTAAAGAATCAATCAATAACTGTGCTTCCGCTACTTCTGGCAAGATCTCGGTACGAATACGCTCAATGGCCTCATTGGTCGTCAAACCTGCTTTATAGATCAATTTGAATGACTCACGTAGACCTTGAATGGTATTTTTAGACCATCCTTTACGACGCATACCTTCAACATTCATTGCAAAAGCATGTGCAGGGTTACCTGAAACCATCACATATGCAGGAACATCTTTAAGAATAAGCGATGCACCACCAATCATGCTATAAGAATCAATCTTACAGAACTGATGGATACCTGAGTTACCACCTACAATAACATAGTCACCAATATGAACGTGGCCTGCAACACCGACATTATTGGCAAAAATATTATGGTCACCTACCACACAATCATGTGCAATATGTGTATTCACCATCAATAAATTATGACTACCAATTTTCGTCAAACCATGGTCTTGTGTTGTACCGCGATGAAGGCTGCAATGCTCACGAATTGAATTGTGATCACCAATTTCTAACCAAGTTTCTTCACCTGCATATTTCAGGTCTTGGCACTCTTCACCCACACTGGCAAACTGAAAAATATCATTATGCTGACCAATACGGGTATATCCACCCACCACAACATGTGAACGTAACTTGGTACCAGCACCAATCGTCACATTAGGTCCAATAATACAATATGGCCCAATTTGAACATCTGCAGCAATCACTGCAGATGAATCAATAATAGCGGTCGGATGTATTAATTCGTTATTGCTCATGCTTACTCTGTTTTTTGATGCGAAACCATAATTTCCGCAGTTGCTGCTACAATACCATCAACAGTGGCAATACAATTATATTTGTAAATGCCACGCTTTTGCATCACTAATTCTGATTTTAAAACAAGTTGATCACCTGCAACCACTTGTTTTTTAAATCTTACCTTTTCTGCACCAGCAAATAGGAACAAAGAACCTGATGAGGGCTTTTCATTATTCATAATGAAACCCAAAATACCAGAAACCTGCGCAAGTGCTTCAACAATTAACACACCTGGCATAATTGGATATTCTGGGAAATGGCCCTGCAAAAACTCTTCATTGATCGTTACGTTTTTGTAGCCAACAATCCCGTTGTCGGATACTTCAACAACACGATCAACCAATAAAAACGGATAACGATGTGGCAAATATTCACGAATAGTCTGAATAGTCATTGGTAATTCAGGTTTAGTGAACGCTGGGGTATTTGACTCTGTCATCATAATTATTTACGCAATTTAAAAGTTGATTCAAGGGACTCAATTTGAGATTGCATATGATCAAGTCGTTTGACCAACTGGGTCAATGGCACATCTGCTAATTGTTTGAAGCGAATCGCAGCCTTTTTCCAAGAACCACTTTCAAGCATTGGCGTCCCCGAAGAATAACTACCAGCGACTGAAATACTTTTTGTGACCATTGACATTCCAGTGATTGTAACATTATCGGCAATATTAATGTGACCTACGATACCTACCGCACCAGCAAGTACACAATTTTTGCCAATCGTGGTACTACCCGCAATACCACATTTAGCAGCCATCGCAGTATTCGCACCCACTTTTACGTTATGTGCGATTTGCACAAGGTTATCAATAATGACTCCATCTTCTAAAATAGTGTCATCCAAAGCACCACGATCAATACTACAATTTGAGCCAATTCGTACATCATTACCAATGCGTACCGAGCCAAGTTGAGCAATACGATGCCATTTACCTTGATAAGGTGCAAAGCCAAAACCCTCACCACCAATCACAGTACTTGCATGAATACGTACACGGTCTGCAATTCTAGCTTCACCAGTTAAAGTCACATGTGAATCGATAAAGCAATCTTTGCCAATTTCAACATTATCATCGACTTTTACTTGTGATTCTATGCGTGTACCTTCACCAACGACACAGTGCGCACCAATAACGGTGTAGTGACCGATATATGCTGTATCTGCAATGATTGCTGAAGGATGAATTTGCGCAGTACTTTCAATACCCGTTTCAACATGTTTTTTTTCAAAAACATGCGTCAAAATAGCAAAAGCAAGATACGGATTAGCAACAACAATAAAATTTTGTTGTGTTGTGATTTGAGCTTGAAGTTCAGCAGTGACGATTAATGCACCTGCTTGAGATTGATTCGCTTCAGCTAAATACTTTTCAGCATTCACGAATGCAAGATGATGTGGTTTGGCCTGCTCTAAGCTCGCCATACCACTCAGTTGTAAATCAGCCTGACCTATACATTGACCTTGTACAAGCCCGGCTAGCTTTTCTAAACTGAATTTTTGAGAATTCATTGATTATTTAATTGCGTTAACCTTTTGAATCATTTTATCAGTTAAATCAAACTTAGGGTCATACGCCAATGCTGAATTTTTATTCAAAACAACATCTAAATTATTCTCTTTACGCAATTGTTCAGCAACTTGCTTAATTCTGGTATCCATCGAACGATTTAAATTTTGAATATTACCTTGCACCGAAGTTTGAACAGTCTGCTGCAAAGCATTTAATTCTTTCAATTTATTTTGATACTGCTGACCCATTTGTTGCTTTTGCGCATCAGTCAGCTTATCACCACTTTGCTGTGCTTTTTGCTGCAGTGATTCAAGCTCTTTCGCCAAGGCTTCAATCTTGGTTGTTTGTGGTTTTAATTGCTGCTGAATTTGTGCATTTTGCTGCTTAATATAAGTGCTTTGATCAACAACTTTTTCTAAGTCCACAACACCATAACCTGCCGCATGAAGCATTGAACTACACGATAAACCAACAACTAAACCAGCTAGAAGCTTTTTCATTTTATATCCTTTTAATTTTAATACCCAAAATGGGTCGTACTTAGAAAGTACGACCGATTTCGAATTGAATCTCTTTTGTTTCATCACCAGCTTTATCATTCAATGGGAATGCATAGCTCAATGAAATTGGACCAATCATCGTAATCCAAGTGAAACCTGCGCCTACGCTATAACGCATATTATTCATATCAAAGCCGTAGTTGTCTTTACAGTATTGACGATCTTCACTAGATTTAGGAACGTCACATTGCGTATCAAATACTTGCGCGCCTTCAGCAAACAATACTGGACGAACTTGACGAGCCCAATCCCCTTTAAATGGCACTGGTAAAGCTAATTCGGTACCAAATTGAATTAAAGCATTACCACCCACTTCTTCTGGATCATAATCTTTTTCGCCACGTGCATCATAATAAACACCGTCATATTTTGGACCTAAAGTGCTATTGTCATAACCACGTACCGAACCAAAACCACCTGCATAGAAGTTTTTATAGAATGGCAGGTCATTACCATAGCCGACCTTACCGTAACCACGTAAAACAAAGTCTTTACCTAGTGGGAAATAAGCTTGCGCATCGTAAGTAACTTTTTGATATTCAACATCACTACCCGGTAAAGCAACCTCAGCATTGACGCGATGTGACATACCACTGGTTGGGAATACGGGTCTGTTTAATGTGTTATAAGACCAGCCTAGGTTCAAATTATATGTTAAAAACTTTCCTTCAAACGCACTTTCATAATCATTCTTAACTATGTTCGCTTCAGGACAAGTCCATTGAGTATTGCTTGGATCAGGATTTTCAATTGAACATGTATTAAATGAGTTTGTATCAATAGTTTTGCCGCCATTGGCCTTTAAATAATCGCGAACATAAGTAGATACATACTCACCTGTCGTAACTTTAGTTTGATCTACATTCAACCCCATGCTTACACTTTGGTTTTCATCAATCGGATAACCGAAGTTGATACCACCACCAAAACTATCAGTCACATAGTTGTTGACGTTATAGTCATCATCTAACTTAGTTTTACGGTAGTACATGTTATAACCACGACGCACACCATCAATCGTGAAGTATGGGTCAGTTACACTTAAATTATAGTAATCTTGTGTTTCTGAACGTGATAAATCGATAGAAACTGCATTACCTGTACCCAAAAAGTTGGTTTGACTCAAACCTGCTTGGAAAGTGATACCGCCACTTTGCGAGAAACCTACAGCGAGTGTACTTGTACCCGAGTGCTGTTCTTCAACATTCACGTTCAAGTCAATTTGGTCTGGTGTGCCAGGAATACGTGCAGGTTTCACATCAACTGTTTTAAAGAAACCTGTACGCTCTAGACGAACTTTAGATAAGTCAATTTTTTCGTTACTTGCTAAAGCACCTTCCATCTGACGCATTTCACGACGTAACACTTCATCGGCAGTTTTTGAGTTACCTGTAAAGTTAATACGGCGTACAGTGACTTGTTGACCTGGATTTACATAGTAGTTCAGATCAACTAATTTCGTATCTTTATTAATTTCTGGAACAATATTCACTTCAGCAAAGTAATAACCCGCATTACCATATTTACGAAGGAGTAATTGTTTAACTGCGTTTACTTTTTCTTGTGAATAAAGCTCACCATCTTTATAAAGCTTTAATGCATTCAATTCATTTTGTGTATAAAGCGCATCACCTAAGAATTTGGTTTCCCCAAACTTAAATTGCTCGCCTTCATCCACAGAAACTTCAATGAACACATGCTTTTTATCTTCACTTAGGTTTAAGCTTGAATTGGTAATATTAAAATTGATGTAACCTTTGTTCAAATAAAGCGCGCGCAAAGACTCTAAACTTGCAGCCATTTTTTCACGTGCATAACGGTCATTACGGGAAATAACTGAATTCCAACCGCTTTCTTTCAAAGCAAAAATTTGTTTAATTTCGCTTTCTTTAAAGACTGTATTGCCAATGATATTAATATCAAATACTTTAGCTGACTGACCTTCAACAAAATCAATTAAGACATTTACACGGTTATTTGGCTGTGCTGTTGTTGTCACTTTTACATCAGCATCATAACGACCTTGCTGCATGTATTGTTGTTCTAATTCTGTTTCAACCAATTGTAATGAAGATTTCTTAAGAACCTCACCTTCAGCAAGACCCATTTTTTTCAGGCCTTCTTCCAAAGCTTCCTTTGGAATCAATTTATTGCCTTTCAGCTCAACTTTAGAAATGATTGGGCGTTCCACTACGGTATAAACAAGTGTATTTCCCACTTGAGATGATTTCACATCATCAAACATACCTGAAGCGAATAAGCTACGAATCGAGTTCGAAATGATTTGATCGTTTACACGATCTCCAGCGGAGAATGGAATCATTCCTGCCACATTGTCAGGAGTTAAGCGCACTAAGCCATCAACTCGAATATCTTGTACTACAAAATCATCTGCTGCATATACTTGTTGTGCTACTGCCATAGCACTAACCAGTGCCAACGGCATAAATAAATGTTTGTGCTGCATGCCAGTCTTTTCCGCTGTTAATTTATTACGTATCTACGTTGTTATAAACGCATAATGTCATTGAATAGAGCCAGTAGCATCATACTACCCAGCAATACCATACCAATTTTTAAGCCAACCAATTGTATTTGTTCAGAAACAGGTTTACCACGAATTAATTCAATAAAATAGTAAATTAAGTGACCGCCATCGAGCATAGGAATTGGGAGTAAATTTAAAATTCCCAGACTTACACTCATCAGTGCCATAAAAGAAATGAAGGTTTGCCAACCCATTTCAGCACTTTGACCCGCGACTTTAGCAATCGTAATTGGTCCTGATAGGTTATCTAAACCAACCAATCCACGTACCATTTTTACAATAGAATTCAAAATCATGCCAGAAATTTGACCGGTTTTTTCTACTGCTTTACCCATTGCTTCAACAGGACCGTATTGAATAGTTTGCTTATATTCAGCAGGAACATTCACTTTACCAGGATCGCTTTGTACACCAAGCATACCTGTGACTTTACCCATTTGGTCACGCTTACCTTGCGGCATCACTTCCAAATGCACAATTTTATTTTGTCGCAATACATCTATTTTTAGTAATTTTTCGGGTGATGCTTGTACAACTTGTACAACATCAAACCAATCTTTCATTTTTACGCCATCAATCGCAACAATACGATCTCCCTGCTTCATTCCTTGTCGTACTGCCGCACCATCTTCGCTCAGTTTAGAAACCACAGCTGGAATTTCTGGACGATAAGGTGTAAAGCCTAGAATTTCTAATGGAGATTGCGATTGATCGCGTAAAAAACTTTGAATTGGCAAACTAAACGTTTTCAACTGTCCATCACGTTCAGCCTGAATTTGAATATTGCCCGTTTCGCCAACTCGGTCTACTAAAGCATAGCTTAGTCGTTCCCATGTTGATACTTGAGTACCATCAACTGCCGTGATTTTATCACCAGCTTGCATCTGAACTGATGCAGCTGGCGTATTAGGAATAACCTTCCCTACACGAGTATTCAATTGCTCTTGCGCGGGTAAAAATAAGATCCAAAATAAAATAACTGCAAATGCCAAATTAATGAGCGGGCCAGCAGCAACAATTGCAATACGTTTCCAAGGATGTTGACGATTAAAGGCTTTCGGTAAATCAAGCTCCGAAACATCTCCTTCACGTTCATCCAACATTTTGACATAACCACCGAGTGGTAATGCAGAAAGCTGATATTGAATCCCTGACTTTTTAGATGTCCACTTTAAAAGTGTAGGTCCAAAACCAATCGAATAGACCAATACTTTTACACCCAGTTTACGAGCAACAATATAGTGTCCAAACTCATGAATCGCAATGAGTGGACCAAGTAGCAATATTGCCGCAATAATCATAAACAAGGCATTCATGTTTTTAACTTCCTAAATTCAATACAGCTTTCTCAGCAACGATACGTGCAGTATGGTCTGCTTGAAGGATCACATCAATACTTACCGCCGCAGCATTTTCAACTTGACCCAAGGTATGTTCAACAACCTGTGGAATTTGAGTAAATCCTATTTGCTCTGTTAAGAATGCCGCAACAGCTATTTCATTTGCTGCATTTAATATAGTCGGTGCTAATCCACCTGCTTTCATGGCTTGACGCGCAAGTTTCAATGCAGGGAATCGAACTGTGTCAGGCTCTTCAAAATTCAATTGTGAATGCAAGAACAAATCCAAAGGTGGCACATGTGTTTGAATCCGCTCAGGCCAAGCCAGTGCATGTGCAATTGGTGTGCACATATCAGGATTACCCATTTGTGCCAAAGTCGAACCATCCACATATTGAACCATCGAGTGAATGATACTCTGAGGATGAACCACAACTGTTACAAATTGTTCTTCTACTGCAAATAAATGACATGCTTCGATTAGTTCTAGGCCTTTATTCATTAATGTTGCAGAATCAACCGAAATTTTTTGTCCCATAGACCAATTTGGATGCTTACAAGCCTGTGCAGGTGTAACTGATTGCAATTGTTCTAAGCTATGGTGTAGAAAAGGCCCACCAGAAGCAGTAAGTAAAATCTGCTTAACGCCCATTTTAGGCTGACCATTACGATTTTCTTGTAGATAGTTCTGTGGCAGACATTGAAAGATAGCATTGTGTTCAGAATCGACAGGCAATAACAAAGCGTTATTTTCCCGTGCTGTCTGAATCATGATGTCTCCTGACATCACCAAAGCTTCTTTATTGGCCAATAAGACACGTTTACCTGCTTTCGCAGCTGCAAGTGTTGGCAACAATCCTGCTGCCCCCACAATTGCAGCCATCACAACATCTACGTTTGGATGTTCTGCTACAGCAATTAACCCTGCCTCATCATGCAAAATTTCAATTTCAGACAATTGATTTGCGATTAACAACTGGCGCAGTTCATCTACTTTTTGCAAAGGAACAACTGCGATTTTCGGTCGAAACTGTTTGCAAATTTCTACAAGTTCTACAATTCGGCTATGAGCAGTAACTGCAAAGACTGAATACTCTTCGGGATGTAGTTGCAGAATCTTTAAGGTACTTTGACCAATGGAGCCTGTAACACCCAATATACAAACAGATTGTGACATCTATAAATCTACGCCAATAAGTTTTAAAACATACATACCCGCTGCAAAAATAGGTGCTGCAGCAAGCAACGAGTCGATACGATCTAGCACACCACCATGCCCTGGAAGAATTCGGCCTGAATCTTTGATACCCGCACGACGCTTGATCATCGACTCAAATAAATCTCCTAGCACAGAACTAAATACAGTAACGACAGAAAGAATAAGGAATAAAATATGCTCCGCAAGGCTTAAGTCGAGGTATAGCACTTCAACCACAACCACAATGATCATTGCAGTGATTAAACCGCCATAAAGTCCTTCCATCGACTTGTTAGGACTTACATCTGGTGCAAGTTTATTCTTACCGAGTTTACGGCCAACAAAATATGCACCACTATCTGCCCCCCAAACCAATAAGAATAGATACATCAACCACCAAGGTGAGCTATCCCAAACTGCAAAAATTGCAGTAACAGCAGCTGAAATCAGCACAAGTCCAATTCCGTTTAAACTTGGGTTATACCAGTTATCGTATTCTGGGTAAGATTTCACCCAATAAACACTTAATACCCAAGTAAAAATTGACGCTGCCCAAAGCAGTAAAGCCACATCACCAAAATGTAATGCCAAAGCAGAAATAATTGCTGTGACTAAGCCATAGCTCCAAGCAAATGGCTTCACAGTTTTAGTACTTCGCGGCATGAGTTTAAACCACTCATAACCTGCTACAGCCGATGCAATGATCATCAGCACAAGCATTGGATAATGTGACTCTGTTGCAAACATACAACTTAGTACAACTGAAACCAGTACCAATGCGGTAATTATCCGCTCTAACATTTATTTATTCTCAAGTTGCTCTTGTTGAATCTGCTCTGAGGTCTTACCAAAGCGACGCTCACGGCCACCAAAAACTGCCAGTGCATCATCAAACTCTTCAATAGTAAATTCAGGCCACAACGTATCTGTGAAATAAAGCTCTGCATAAGCAGCCTGCCACAATAAGAAATTCGAAAGACGGAAATCTCCACCTGTACGAATTAACAAATCAACTGCAGGTAAATCACTTAAACTTACGTATTGACCAAAGACATCAGCATCCACTGCTTCAAGATCTAATTTATGTTCTAAAACATCTGCTGCAATGTGTTTTGCAGCTTGAGCCATATCCCACATACCACCATAACTAATTGCAATGGTCAGGGTCATGCTGTCGAAATTAGCAGTCCTTTGTTCCGCATGCAACATTAAGTCACGTAACTTCGCAGATAAACGAGAACGATCACCAATAAAACGCAGAGCAATATTAAACTTTTCCATGCGTGGCAACTGCTCATGGATGGTCTCTTCAAGAAGAGCCATGAGTAAATCCACCTCGAATTGAGGACGATTCCAGTTTTCACTTGAAAACGCAAATACAGTCAGTGCTTGAATATTTCTTTTACGACAATGCTCAACGATTGGGTCAAGGATGTCCTTTCCAGAACGATGCCCTTCACCTTTTTGCATTTGATTCTTTTTGGCAAAACGATTGTTGCCATCCATGATGATGGCAACATGTTTTGGAAGATGGGAAGTTTCTTCAGATGAGGTCATTAAAACTTAGACCTTCATCAATTCAGCTTCTTTTGCAGCCAGACGTTTTTCAACTTCAGCAACGAATTTGTCTGTAATTTTTTGGATATCATCGCCTGCACGACGTTCATCATCTTCAGAAATTTCTTTTTCTTTCAATAATGCTTTGATATCGCCCAATACATCACGACGGATATTACGAATCGCAACTTTTGCATTTTCAGCTTCGTTACGTGCAACTTTTTGCATATCTTTACGTGTTTGTTCTGTCAATGCAGCCATTGGCACACGAATTGAGTCAGCAGTTACAGGGTTCAAACCTAAATCTGATTCACGAATCGCTTTATCAATTGCTGAAACCATTGAACGTTCAAATGGTTGCACCAATAAAGTACGCGAGTCTTCAACACCTACGTTTGCAACTTGGTTTAAAGGCACATCAGAGCCATAGTAAGGAACCATTACACCATTCAAAATTGATGGATGTGCGCGACCGGTACGAACTTTTGCAAAACCGTGCTCAAGAGACTCAAGCGATTTGTTCATACGCTCTTCAGCGTCTTTTTTAAGATCGTTAATCATGTGATCTTCCTTACTTAATTCGAAAAGATGTAAATTCTAAAATAGTCTGTAGTATAAAGAGCTTTCAGGCTCACGTACATTAGTTAGTAACGTGAGTACCTTCTTTTTCACCCATTACCACTGAAAGCAATGAACCAGATTTGTTCATATCAAATACTTGAAGTGGAACATTGTGGTCACGACATAAACAGATTGCTGTTAAGTCCATTACACCAAGTTTCTCATCAAGTACTTGATCAAAGGTCAATGTGTCATATTTCACAGCATCTTCAAATTTGCTTGGGTCTTTGTTATAAACGCCATCAACTTTGGTAGCTTTCAAAATAAGATTGGCTTCAATTTCGATACCACGCAAGCATGCTGCTGTATCTGTTGTGAAGAATGGGTTACCTGTACCCGCAACGAACACACACACTTCACCACGAGTTAAGTGACGAATTGCATCACGACTTGAGTAAGACTCAACCACAGTACCAATTTCAAGTGCTGACATTAAACGTGTTTTGATGTTACGACGAACCAAAGCATCACGAAGTGCTAGACCATTCATCACAGTCGCCAACATACCCATTTGGTCACCTGTTACACGGCCAACCAAACCGTCTTTTTGCAACTGGCTACCACGATAAAGGTTACCACCACCGACAACGATACCGACTTGAACACCTAGACCCACTAAGTGCGCAATCGCAAGTGACATCTGGTCTAAAACTTGAGCATCAATACCCATGTCTTTATTGCCAGCAAGTGCCTCGCCAGAAAGCTTAAGCAAAATACGTCCAAAGCGTGGTTTTTTAGAATCCAGCATCATCTACTCCGAATTATTCAATCTCAATTATTTTTTGTGAATGGTTTAGGCTGTTTTAACTGAAATAAGTTTAGCAAATAAGTCATACTCATCTGCATCTGTGATTTCAACTTCGAGTAAATCACCCGCTTTAATCACGGACTTATCAATATCTTCAACAAAAACGTTACCATCAATTTCTGGCGCATCCGCATACGAACGTGCAACCGCAACTGGGAATTCTTCTTCCAAGTCGTCGACAAGTACAGTCATTTTTTGACCAATACGTTTTTGTAATTTCGCTGCTGAAATTTCTTGCTGAACTTGCATGAAACGTTCATAACGTTCTTGCTTAATTTCTTCAGGCACATGATCTGGCAAATCGTTCGCTGTTGCACCTTCAACCGGTGAATATGTGAAACAACCTACTCGATCAAGCTGCGCTTCTTTCAACCAATCAAGCAACATTTGGAAGTCTTCTTCCGTTTCGCCTGGGAAGCCAACAACAAATGTCGAGCGAATCACAAGGTCTGGACATTTTTCACGCCAAACATTTAAACGTTCCAATGTATTTTCACTATGAGCTGGTCGCTTCATCAATTTTAAGATGCGCGGACTGGCGTGTTGAAAAGGAATGTCTAAATATGGCAAGATTTTGCCTTGCGCCATCAAATCAATTACTGCATCTACATGCGGGTATGGATATACATAGTGCAAACGCACCCAAATACCCAATTGACCTAATGCTTCACACATGTCAAAGAATTTGGTTTTGACTGGCTGACCGTTCCAGAAGTCTAATTTGTATTTAGTATCAACACCGTAAGCAGAAGTATCTTGTGAAATTACTAGAACTTCTTTTACACCTGCTTTTTTCAGTGCTTGCGCTTCGCTTAATACTGAACCAACTGGGCGAGAAACCAAATCACCACGCATGCTTGGAATAATGCAGAATGTGCAACGATGGTTGCAGCCTTCTGAAATTTTCAAATACGCATAATGCTTCGGTGTTAATCGAATACCCTGCTCAGGAACAAGATCAATAAATGGATTGTGTTTTGGTGGCTCAGGCACGTACTCGTGCACAGCTTCCATCACTTCTTGATATGCTGCTGCACCCGTAACTTTCAAAACGTTCGGATGCATTTGGCGAATTTTGTCTTCATCTTTACCCAAACAGCCAGTCACAATGACACGACCATTCGAGTTCATCGCTTCACCAATGGCGTCTAGCGACTCTTGTACTGCAGATTCAATAAAACCACAGGTATTAACTACTACTAAATCAGCACCATCATAATCTGATGCTACATCATAACCTTCAGTCTTTAACTGAGTTAAAATTCGTTCGGAATCTACCAACGCCTTAGGACAACCTAAAGAAACAAAACCGACTTTGGGGGATTTCATGAATCTGCGCTCCACTATAATCCGCGTATTGTATGTCTTTTCTGTGGATAAAAACAGTTGAAAAGCCCACTCTTTATATCACGCACCAAAATAACGCTATAAATTCATCCATATAATTTATGACGCACCATTTTGAGTCATTTTTGATTTACAGTCGGTTTTGAATCGGCTATACATTTTATTCAGAGTCTTAAATAAGCGCATTTTATTAAATAAGCATCAAAACTTAGCGTTATAGACATAAAGTTGGCTTGTATCTTGCATAACTTGCATCAATTCGAACCTTATTAAAGATAACGATTGCTTTATGAAGATGCCATTGCGCCATTTTAAGACAGGAACCTCTCGCTAATGGATCAAACTATGACTATTGATTACCGGCTTTTAGTGGACAATTTAACCACTGCCATTTTATTGGTCGATAGTAACCTGAATATTTTTTATTTAAATTCGTCTTGTGAAGCCCTTTTTGACATCAGTTTATTACGTGCATCAGGACAACCTGTGCTTAATTTATTAAGCATGCCTGATGATGAGTTCAATACCCATGATGCTTTAATTAATACTTTGACTACGGGTCAACACTACACGCGTCGTGAAGCAACAATAAATGTTAATTTTAAAGACATCCATGTCGATTATACCGTTTCACAATTAAATTCTGGTAAGCCTTACCATCCGCTGTTGATTATCGAACTTAATCAAATCGATCGCATGTTAAAGATTTCCAAAGAAGAAAACTTTATTCAACAACACCAAGTCGCTCGCCAACTTATTCGCGGTGTCGCACACGAAATTAAAAATCCTTTGGGTGGTATCCGTGGAGCTACGCAGCTTTTAGCCCGTAGTTTAAATGATCCAAAATATAGCGAATTTACCGACATTATTATCAGTGAAGTTGATCGCTTACGTAATCTTGCTGATACCATGCTGGGCTCTCGCCAACTACCAAGTTATGAGCCAGTAAATGTACATGAGCCACTAGAACGTGTTCGCTCATTGATTGTCAATCAAACCAAGAAAAAAATTAAGATTACACGTGATTACGATTTATCTTTGCCGGATGTCTTAGCGGATCGAGATCAATTAATTCAAGTGATGCTCAACATTAGCGTCAATGCTGTGCAAGCAATGACTGAGAACAAAGAGTTTTTTGTCGATCATCAACCTGAACTCACATTACGCACACGGATTCAGCGCCTTGTTACTATCAATGGCGTATTGAAGCGCTCAGCTGTCCGCATAGATATTGAAGACAATGGGCCAGGTGTACCAGAAGAAATATTAGAATCGGTGTTTTATCCATTGGTCACAGGACGTGCGAAAGGCACAGGCTTAGGATTAAGTATTGCTCAAAATATTATGCATCAACATAACGGAATGATTGAATGCCAATCAGTTCCAGGAAAAACAGTCTTTAGCTTATATTTACCTTGGGAGTCAGATCATGTCGCGTAATAAGATTTGGGTCATTGATGATGATCGCGCCATGCGTTGGGTGCTAGAAAAAACATTCAAAGAAGAAGGTTTTGATGTCACCAGCTTTGAAGAAGCACAATCCGCTTTGGATCAATTAAGTGTTGATGCACCAGATGTCATTTTGACTGACATCCGCATGCCGGGTATTGATGGACTTACCTTCTTAGGTAAAGTTAAAGGTAACTATCCTGACCTACCTGTCATCATTATGACAGCACATTCAGACTTAGAGTCTGCGGTTTCAAGCTATCAAACAGGTGCTTTTGAATACTTACCAAAGCCATTTGATATTGATGAAGCTTTAGCACTCGTTAATCGTGCAATTTTACATATTGCAAAATTACAGCAGCAAGAATCAGCAAAAACAGTTCAACCAATTCAATCGACTGAAATTATTGGTGAATCCCCTGCAATGCAGGAAGTGTTCCGTGCAATTGGCCGTTTATCTCAATCTCACATCACGGTGTTAATTAACGGTGAATCAGGTACAGGTAAGGAACTTGTTGCACACGCACTACACAAGCATTCACCACGTGGAAATAAGCCATTTATAGCCTTAAACATGGCCGCAATTCCAAAAGACCTGATTGAAACTGAATTGTTCGGTCACGAAAAAGGTGCATTCACTGGCGCAAATACACAACGTCAAGGCCGCTTCGAGCAAGCCAATGGCGGCACTTTATTCCTTGATGAAATTGGTGATATGCCATTTGAAACGCAGACACGACTACTTCGTGTTTTAGCAGATGGCGAGTTCTACCGCGTTGGTGGACATATTCCTGTTAAAGTTGATGTGCGTATTGTTGCTGCAACACATCAAGATTTGGAAAAATTGGTTCACGAAGGTCGTTTCCGTGAGGACTTATACCACCGTCTAAACGTGATTCGCATTCACATTCCAAAACTTGCACACCGCTCTGAAGACATTCCAATGCTTGCCCAACACTTCTTAGCAAGTGCAGGGAAAGAATTAGGTGTTAGCCCGAAAATTCTTCGCCCTGAAACGCAAGAATATATGCAGAAACTTCCTTGGCAAGGTAACGTTCGTCAGCTTGAAAATACCTGTCGCTGGTTAACTGTAATGATCACAGGACGTGAAGTTTATCCTGAAGATCTCCCTTCTGAACTGAAACAAATTCCAATTCAGGGCAGCGACGGTAATCCAGTTGTTCAAGGCATTGACCGCATTGGTGTACATCATTGGGATGAACTACTTGGTCAGTGGGCTGTTCAAAAGCTTAAAAACGGCGAAATGAAAATTCTCGACATTGCCACCCCCATGTTTGAACGCACATTGATTAATGCCGCACTTCAACAAACACGCGGACGTAAGCGTCACGCTGCTGAGCTTTTAGGTTGGGGCCGTAATACCCTAACGCGAAAACTAAAAGAACTTGGCATGGATAGCGCCGAAGATGATGTAGAAGAAGAAATCGAAAGTTAATTCAACTGCAAAAAAGCCAGTGTGATCACTGGCTTTTTTATGTGTATGAATACTTAAATAATCATTCTTAAATTTAAGCAATAAAACCCACATAGCGTGAATAACCTTCCACACCTAAATCCGACTTATAAATTTTAAACTCAGAATAGCTTGATGCCGCAATTTCGCTAAACATATGGTACTGATCATCATTGGCATGTAAATCATCTACTGTGTGCTGCATAGTCTGTTCAAACTCATCAGTGATGTATTCAAAACCAATATCCATCGCAATAAACAGCACATGCTCACACGGCTGTACATATTGTTCTTCTACCCAATCAATGACCTGCTGTTGACAATGCGGGCACTGAATATTATCGGATGGAGAAATGTCGAGTTCGATCAATTGATATGACATAAATAGTTAAATTCAGCTGTATTAAACACATTCTATCAAAACTTCAATTCATCTCACTGCATAACGTGCAAAAAAAGGAGCCGAAGCTCCTTTATCTATACAATTAAAACTAAATTACCGCTTTGAGCTTATTTCTTTAAAGATGCTTTGTAGGCTGAAAGAGCTGCAACCGCAACTGCTGATAATGCAATACCGGGTGCACTCGCAATCAAAATACCTGTCGTACCTAAACCAAGTGCCAAAATCTTACCTGTGAGCAATGGTCCTGTCATCGCACCCAATCGTCCTAGAGAAATCGCACTTCCCACGCCAGTCACTTTACCTGCTGGCGTATAGAAAATTGGTGAAATGCCATACAAAATCGATTGACCGCCGGTAGAGAAAATCCCGCCCATAATCCCTGCTGCAATCAACACAGGAATCGAGTTAGTTGTGAACAAGACAAACAACGCGATAAACAAACCTGTATAAATAATAGCAGCCATTTGCCATAATTTGAGTCGATCTAGCAAATACCCTAAGCCAAGCGTACCAATCACCGCACCGACTTGGAACATTAACATAATCATGAATGCTTGTTGTTTTTCTAAACCTTGCTCCATCAATAAGTTTGGCAACCAACTGATCAAGATATAGTTCACCATCAAGGTAAAGAAAAAGCTTACCCAAAGCGGCAACGTATATTTATAACGTTGTTCCGCAAATAAAATTTGCGCCATAGGTGGTACTGCTTCCGCACTCACCGTCTCGACTTTTTCTTTACGTTTATCTTTAAGAATCACTGCCATAAATGGAATGAGCACCAACGGTGTCAAGCCACCAATCAAAAATAATGTATGCCAAGAGATGTCTTTAAAAAGCATACCCAAACCAGCCACAAAGATTGCGCCAACAGGTAAGCCACAATACATCAGGCTATTTAAACGACCACGGTTTTCTTCTGTTGCTTCATCACCCACTACTGAAATCATGGTCGGCATTGCAGCACCCAACCCCAAACCTGTAAAGAAACGTGCTATGTACAAAACTTCAATACTTGGCGCGACTGCCGTAATCGACATGAACACACCAAAGATGAAAATAGACAACATGAGCACTTTTTTCTGCCCCATGTAATCTGCGATACGCCCCCCAAAGAACGCACCAAATAACATACCAAACACACCTAAACTAAATACATAGCCCATTTGCACTTGGTCTAAGGAAAATGTCGCTGCAATTCCTTTCGCAGCAATACCGGGCGCTTGCAGGTCAAAACCTTCAAAAAATGCGACCCAGAAACACAAAAATACTGTTAGAAATTTTTGCATTTTTCCCGATTGTTGATTTGCCATAATCGAACTCCATTCATTGAACGTATAGATGGTCATACGCTATGGCATGCAGTGTCTGCTTAATTTAAATGAATAAATACCACTACAATGGTCGGAATTAGTATGAGTAATACAACATGATTAAGACCTAAAACTTTGTATAACAATACATTTAGCATCTAAATAGTTTATTTTTTATTTTAAATACAATAAGTTAATTAAAGTAAAGATTTTATTGATCGAACTATAGCTAAAACTAATGGTGGTGAATAAATCTTTATTTTCAGATGAATGCCTTAACTACAAGTAGAACACTTTAAAATCACTCAGATATAAAAAAACCCGCATTAAGCGGGCTTTTTTATATCAACTAAAATCTTAAGCAGATTTTTTCGCTGCATTATTCTTACGAATGGTAATCATCACCAATTGAACTGCTGCTGGTGTTACACCTGGAATACGGCTCGCTTGCGCCAAAGTTTCAGGACGAACATCTTTCAATTTCAGTGTAATTTCACGAGATAACCCAGAAACCACATCATAATCAAAATCAGCAGGAATACGTGTTTCTTCAAGACGTTTCATTTGAGCTACATCTTCACGTTGACGGTTAATATAACCATCATATTTCACTGCAATTTCAATTTGCTCACCAACAAATGCTGTCACTTTTGAATCTGTTAATTCAGCAATTTGAGCAAAATTAATATTTGGACGCTTTAACAAATCAATCGCAGAACATTCTTTAGACAGATCTGCACCAGTCATTTCGATAAACTTCTTACCCATTGGGTTGTTTGGCGCAGCCCAAAGATGCTGTAAGCGACCTTTTTCTGTTTCAACAGCTTCCATTTTTTGGCAGAACGAATCCCAACGTGCATCATCCACTAGACCCATTTCACGGCCAATCGCAGTTAAACGTTGATCTGCATTATCTTCACGCAGCATCAAACGGTATTCGGCACGTGAAGTAAACATGCGGTACGGTTCTTTGGTACCCAAAGTAATCAAGTCATCTACGAGTACACCCATATACGCTTCATCACGTTTAGGTGTCCATTGCTCTTGATCCCATGCACGACGTGCAGCATTTAAACCTGCAAGCAAACCTTGTGCACCCGCTTCTTCATAACCTGTAGTACCGTTAATTTGACCTGCAAAATACAAATTATTAATGGCTTTGGTTTCTAAAGAGAATTTCAACGCTTGCGGATTGAAATAATCGTACTCAATTGCATAACCCGGACGAAGAATGTGTGCATTTTCCATACCACGAATCGAGCGAACCAATTCAAACTGAACATCAAATGGTAGTGATGTTGAAATACCATTTGGATAAAGCTCGTGCGTATCTAAACCTTCAGGCTCTAGGAATACTTGGTGCGAGTCTTTATCTGCAAATTTATGAATCTTATCTTCAATTGATGGGCAGTAACGTGGACCTACACCTTCAATTTTACCTGTGTACATTGGTGAACGATCTAAACCACCACGAATAATATCGTGGGTACGCTCATTGGTATGTGTGATGTAACAGTTAATTTGTTCTGGGTGCATTGAAGCATCACCCATGAATGACATGGTCGGCGATGGAAAATCACCAGGCTGTGCTGTCATTACTGAGAAATCAACTGAGCGTGCATCGATACGTGGTGGCGTACCTGTTTTCAAACGACCCACAGGAAGTTTCAATTCACGAAGGCGCGCAGCCAAAGAAATTGAAGGAGGATCGCCCGCACGACCACCAGATGCGTTGTTTAGACCGATGTGAATCACACCACCTAAGAATGTACCAGTCGTCAGTACAACTGTTTTTGCATCAAAGCGAATACCCATTTGGGTAATAACGCCTTTAACGGTATCGCCTTCAACAATTAAATCATCAGCAGCTTGTTGGAAAATATCCAAATTTGCTTGGTTTTCTAAAGTTTCACGAATTGCAGCTTTAAAACGGACACGGTCTGCTTGCGCACGTGTAGCACGTACTGCAGCACCTTTACGTGAATTCAGAATACGGAATTGGATACCACCTTTATCGGCAGCCAATGCCATTGCACCGCCCAATGCATCAATTTCACGTACAAGGTGAGATTTACCAATACCACCTATTGCTGGGTTACAGCTCATCTGCCCTAAAGTCTCAATATTATGAGTTAAGAGTAAAGTCTGTCGACCCATACGTGCCGCAGCAAGTGCTGCTTCTGTACCTGCGTGACCGCCGCCGATAACAATGACATCGTAAACTTTAGGATAATGCATAGTGGTAAAGGAGAATAAAAAAGAATGACGGAAGATTATAGCAAAAAATCAGCCATAAGTTGACTGATTAACTCGATTTTATTGTGTCGGTTGCTTTACCGAGTTTCAGGCTAATTCCAAGCATTTCATTTATACACATACATAATTTGCATATTCCATATAAAACTAAACATATTTCTTGCAAAAGTTACCCGATCAATGTTGTTTTATTCTGATTATTTTTTATTCTGTTATAGATCCCATGAGAATCATAAGGAAGATAAGCATGAATAAGAATATTTTGCTCTCTACGGTTTTATGCGGTTTATGTTTTGCCCCACTCGCTGCTTCAGCCAACGATAAAGTTGAGAAAGTTTATGATGCTCAACGTTATCAACAAGTCTGTAAGGGTAAAAGTCAGGGGGCACAAGTTTCATTTGCTTACCGTGGTATTATCTGGAATGGTACTTGCGAACCACAATTCTTTAGCTCAAGTAAAAATGTGAAGTTACATGGTGAAGAGCCTGAGCTATTAAGCACATGTAGCGCAGATGCTAAAGCAACTACAGCCACTATTGATGGTCAAGAAATTAAAGGCAAATGTGCTCTTGGTTTCACACCACCTCGCCCTAAATAAATCGATGTTTTTGCTCTAAATATCGACTATTTAACACATCAAAAAAGAAGCGGGTAAATCATCAATTTTTACTCGCTTTATTTTATTGCTTATTTAAAAAACTTAGTTACACTGAAAATATATTAAAAAGGATAATAATATTAGGAAATTCCATGGATTCGGGATTATTCGCATTTTTTTTGCCTATTGCATTGGCCATCATGATGATGGGCTTAGGCTTAGAACTTTCTATTAAAGATTTTCTTCGGGTTGCTCGCTATCCTAAAGTTATCTTTATAGCACTGTTTACTCAACTGATTGTATTAACCAGCATTGCATTTTTATTATGCAAACTGTTAGAACTTCCTCCTTTATTATCAGTAGGTTTAATGCTATTGGCTGCATCTCCAGGTGGTGCAACAGCAAATGCTTTTAGCTATATTTATAAGGGAGATGTTGCACTCAACATTTCTATCACTGCGATTAACTCGCTGATTTCTTGTTTTACCCTACCTTTTATTGTGAGCTTATCCATTTTACATTTTCTTGGTGAGAACACTGAAGTCAATATTCCAATTGAAAAAATCACCCAAACATTTTTAATGATTTTCATTCCTGTATGTATCGGTATGTTGATTCGCAACACATTACCCAATTTGGCACAAGCGATTAGTAAGCCAATGCGACTATTAACCATCACGCTGCTTACTTTAATCTTTTTGATCGCAGTCGTTCGCGAACAAAGCAATATCATAAGCTACTTTGCCAACGTAGGAATTGCCACCTGCTTATTATGTTTTAGTGGCCTATTCTTAGGATATGTCATTCCATTTTTGGCTGGGGTGCCCGAAAAACAAGCACGTGCTTGCACCTTTGAAATTGGCATTCACAATACGGGGATTGCTATTACCATCGCACTCAGTGTTTTAGGAAGTACAGCAATTGCGATACCTACTGGTGTCTACTCGATCTTTATGTATGTCTTAGCCACATTATTTGGTTTTATTTTAACACGTCGAGGCAGTTACTTAATTCAAGCTCGCAACACAGAAGCTTCTCACTAATTTTAGCAACTTTTATAAATAACAACTTTGAACAATAACAACGCAATACGGATGTAGGCGGGAATCTACTTAACATATGTCATGGAGCACAATAATTATGGATTCAGGAATTATTACGGTCTTATTACCCTTAGCCCTTGCCTTTATTATGATTGGCCTAGGGCTTGAACTAACACCCAAAGACTTTGCTCGAGTCACTAAACACCCCAAAGCAGTGCTCATTGCACTTTTTTGCCAGTTGGTGTTACTCGTAGGGATTGCCTTTCTTTTATGTAAATTATTGGCTCTACCACCGTTATTAGCTGTAGGTTTAATGCTGCTTGCTGCATCACCGGGTGGTAGTACAGCTAACTTATTTAGTTACTTATTTAAAGGTGACCTAGCATTAAATATCACATTAACAGCTATTAACTCAGTTATCGCTGCAATCACACTACCGATTATTGTTAATTTTTCCATTATGCATTTCATGCAAGATGGCCAACAGATCAGCTTACAGTTCGGTAAAGTACTGCAAGTTTTTGGCATTATTATCATCCCTGTATGTATTGGCATGCTTATTCGTCACTATGCACCAAAACTGACTGAAAAATTGAATAAACCTCTGCGTATTTTTGCTGTAGTGTTTTTGATCCTCATTATTATTGGTGCGATTTATAGCGAACGTGAAAATATTGCCACGTACTTAACCCAAGTGGGCTTAGCAACTGTACTCTTTTGTATATTCAGTTTATGTATTGGCTATTTTGTACCACGTTTCTTTGGCATCAATAGTGCACAATCACGTGCATGTGCCTTCGAAATCGGTATTCACAACAGTACACTAGCAATGACTATTGCATTAACCGTTATTGCCAATTCTGCGGTTGCCATGCCCGCAGCTGTATATTCGATCTTTATGTATATCTTTGCGGCTATCTTTGGGTATCTCATTACACGTTTTGCTCCACTTCCAGCAAAAGCATAATAATGAATGATTTTTGGCTTCAAATGATAAAAAGGATGCGCAATGCATCCTTTTATTTTAAGTGAAAATACATAATCTATAGCTGCAACTTGCCGAGTTCCGTTACAATAGCTTTTTTATAAAACACATTTAGGTTATTTCCGTGAAGTGGTTACAAATTCATATTACTGTTGAGCAAGCTCAAGTTGATTACACCGAAACACTGTTAAGCTCATTAGGCGCAGTAAGTGTAACGCTGGATGATGCTGAAAATCAGGATTTACTTGAACCACTTCCAGGCGAAACGCCACTTTGGAATAAAGTAATCGTTACTGGTATTTACGCACAAGAAGACGATGAAGAAATAGATGTTGCCGCTTTAGAAACATTTATTAAAGCGCAAATGCCCGATGCACCGATGCGTAGCGAATTCCTTGAAGATCAGGAATGGGAACGTACTTGGATGGATGCTTACGAACCAATTCAAATTGGTGAGAAATACTGGATTGTTCCAGAATGGATGGAAGCTCCTGAAGCTGATGCAGTTAATATCAAGTTAGATCCAGGTTTAGCATTCGGTACAGGCAACCATGCTTCTACATTCTTATGCTTACAATGGCTAGGCAAAACAGATGTTAAAGATAAAATCGTCATCGACTACGGCTGTGGTTCAGGTATCTTAGGCGTTGCAGCATTACTTTTAGGCGCTAAAAAAGTTTATGCAACAGATATTGACCCACAAGCAGTTCTTGCAACAAAACAGAATGCTGAATTGAATGGCGTACTAGATCATTTATATGTCGGTTTGCCTGAAGAGTTCAATCAAGAACTTGCTGGACAAAAAGCAGATGTGTTTGTTGCCAACATTCTTGCAGGCCCTTTAATGGCATTGGCGTCAGAATTCGCAACTTTAATTAAATCTGAGGGTGAGTTCGCACTTGCTGGTGTAATTGAAGAGCAAGTTTCTGATGTTTCTAGTGTTTATTCTGAATTTTTTGATATATTAGACGTAGAAAAACGTGACGAAAACTGGTGCCGAATTTCAGGTAAGCGCCAAAAGTATTAAAACCTAAAATGTGTACCTATGAGCGACAAACTGACTAACTGCCCTACTTGTTCTACTACATATAAAGTATCTGTTCCACAGCTTACTGTTGCTCAAGGTATGGTGTGTTGCCCTAAGTGCTCCACATCATTTAATGCATTGTCACATTTGGTTGTAGATAAAGTCTTGTCTTTATCTACACCATCACCAAAAGATGAAAATAGTTCCAAGACCAAAACTATTGATGTCAATCAATACAATATTGACCACAGTGCTATTAAAGAACCTGAAGCCCCAACACATGCACTATTAAAGTTATTCGATCAAAAAGTAGAGAACTCGAATATTGATTTAAAAACCTATTTAAACAACCTTAACTATTTTAGTACTGAGCCTATTGGTAACTTACCTGCGGTCAATTGGGCAGAACAAGCGGAAAGAGAGAAAAAACGCTCTCCACTCAATTATCTTGGTTGGGTCACTGTTAACTTATTATTGTTTGGTGCATTGATATTCCAATTTTTTTGGTTTAATCCGCAATACCTGAAAAATAGTCCAATTATGGGCGCTGCGTTCACAGCAGTTTGCGATGTATTTAATTGTTCACGTCTTGAAGAACATTACAGCCTTATTAGCACTAAAAAAGTTAAAGTACGTAGTACTGGAAATAAAGAAACAAAATTTAGTGGTGAGATGATTAATTATCACGATCGAAGTCTGGCTTTACCCGTTATGAAGATAACTTTAAAGGAAAATGGCGGTGATATTGCGAATTACCAACTTCTGCCAGAAGAATATTTGGCGAAAAGCTTACATGGCATTCAGCGCATTCCAAAAAGTAGTCCATTTAAATTCGAATTTGTGCTGCCAGTTGCACGTAAAAGCTTCGATAATTATTCAATAGAATTGATTCGCCCCTAATATTGGAAAAAACTATTAAAAAACTAAAAAAAACCTAAAAAAAATGCAGTTTTCTTGCTCACTTTTGCTTAGACAATGGTATGATACGCGCCACGAAAGCTTTGTGCTGCAAACTCCTCGCTAAATTTTCACAACAAATACAATCCCAACCGTGCGCTTTATAACTTATCGCGTATTGAGTAGATTTTTTGTTTGATTTTTAGGCTGCAACAATTATTAATCTATTGTTACGCTTATTTTTCGATCAATTTTGCGAGTTGTGTCAAGCTACAAGTAATGTACAAGTTTTAGAACTCCGACTTAGGAACTAAAACGGAGTTCATTAATGTTTATAGACCATTTTTAACAAATCACTTTACCCAAGTGATATTTGATTTTTCGGATTAATTCGCATGAATAGCAAATCTCCTATTTTTACTGCACAATCTGATGTCGCTCTTCGTATTCACGTAGATCGCGCAGTTCGCCATTACTTTGCACAATTGCAAGGCGAGCAACCATCTCAGGTATACGACATGGTGCTGGCGGAAATGGAGAAGCCTCTTCTATCTGTAGTTCTTGAATATACGCGTGGTAATCAAACCCGCGCTGCTGAGATTCTCGGCTTAAACCGTGGTACTTTACGTAAAAAGTTAAAAGCTCACGGTTTAATGAGTGAATAAATGATAAAATGCTTGCGGCTTCCGCAGGCATTTTTTTTAACCTGTATTTTGCTAATTTTGTTTTAATCTGTTCCTTGAAAACTGTGACGAAGATCATGACTATTAAACGCGCTTTAATCTCTGTGTCTGACAAGACTGGTATTGTTGAATTTGCACAAGAACTTGCTGCTCTAGGGGTAGAAATTTTATCTACTGGCGGTACATATAAATTGTTGAAAGACAATAATGTTGCCGTAGTTGAAGTTTCAGAGCACACAGGTTTCCCAGAGATGATGGACGGCCGTGTAAAAACGCTACATCCGAAAATCCATGGTGGTATCTTAGCTCGTCGTGGTCTAGACGAAGCTGTAATGGCTGAACACAACATCGATGCAATCGATTTAGTTGTGGTAAACCTTTATCCATTTGCTGCAACTGTAGCTAAACCAAACTGTTCACTTGCTGATGCAATCGAAAATATCGACATCGGCGGTCCTACTATGGTTCGCGCTGCTGCGAAAAACCATGCTTCTGTAGGTATCGTAGTAAATGCATCTGACTATGGAACTGTTGTTGAAGAATTAAAAGCTGAAGGCGCATTATCACATGCAACTCGTTTTGACCTTGCAGTTAAAGCATTTGAACATACTGCACAGTATGACGGCATGATTGCATCTTACTTAGGCGCTCGCGTAGGTAAGGAAGAAGGTCAAGCAGATAAATTTGCGCGTACTTTCAATACTCAATTAAATAAAGTTCAAGACTTACGTTACGGTGAAAACCCGCATCAATCTGCTGCTTTCTATGTAGAAGACACAGCAACTGAAGCATCTGTTTCTACTGCGAAACAACTTCAAGGTAAAGAATTATCTTATAACAACATCGCAGACACTGACGCAGCACTTGAATGTGTAAAATCATTTGCTAAGCCTGCATGTGTCATCGTAAAACACGCGAACCCATGTGGTGTTGCAGTTTCTCTAGACGGCATCAAAGCGGCTTATGACCTTGCTTATGCAACTGACCCTGAATCTGCATTCGGCGGCATCATTGCATTTAACCGCGAATTAGATGTTGCAACTGCGCAAGCGATTGTTGACCGTCAATTTGTTGAAGTGATTATTGCTCCAAGCGTTGCTGAAGGCGTGCTTGAAGTGACTGGCGCGAAGAAAAACGTACGTGTACTCGTATGTGGCGAACTTCCTGCGATCACAGAACGTAAAGCACAGTTAGATTACAAACGTGTAAATGGCGGTTTATTGGTTCAAGACCAAGACTTAGGCATGATCACAAAAGATGATCTTAAAGTTGTGACTAAACGTGCGCCAACTGAAGCAGAAATTGATGACTTAATCTTTGCTTGGAAAGTTGCGAAATACGTTAAATCTAACGCGATTGTTTATGCAAAAGGTCGTCAAACCATTGGTGTTGGCGCAGGTCAAATGAGCCGCGTAAACTCTGCTCGTATTGCTGCAATTAAAGCTGAACATGCTGGTTTAGTGGTTGAAGGTGCGGTAATGGCATCTGACGCATTCTTCCCATTCCGTGATGGTATTGATAACGCTGCAAAAGCGGGCATCAAATGCATTATCCAACCGGGTGGTTCTATGCGCGATGAAGAAACAATTGCAGCAGCTGATGAAGCTGGTATTGCAATGGTCTTCACTGGCATGCGTCATTTCCGTCACTAAGTTGGCAACGTGATCATGACAATTAAGCACAGTTTTTTGCTTAATACACTAGATTTCTAATCTTGCATAAAGTCCTCTCCTGCTTTCAGGTTGAGGACTTTATGTCATTTTCGATTCATGGAGTATGAACCGATGAATATTTTAGTTTTGGGTAATGGCGGTCGTGAACATGCATTGGCATGGAAAATCGCACAAGATGACAAAGTTGCAAAAGTATTTGTAGCACCAGGTAATGCAGGTTCTGCAACTGAAAATAAATGCGAGAATGTTGCACTAAATATTTTAGATAATGCTGCGATTATCGATTTCGCTAAAAACAATGCAGTTGATTTAGTGATTGTTGGCCCTGAAGCACCGCTCGTAAATGGTGTTGTGGATGCTTGCCGCGAAGCTGGTGTAAAAATTTGGGGTCCAACTCAATTTGCGGCACAGCTTGAAGGCTCTAAAGCATTTGCTAAGCATTTCTTAAAACGCCATAACATCCCAACTGCTTTCTATGATGTATTTACAGAAGTAGATGCAGCAAAAGCATTTGTTGAAAAAAATGGTGCACCAATCGTAATCAAGGCAGATGGTCTTGCTGCAGGTAAAGGCGTAATTGTTGCCATGACCAATCAAGAAGCATTTGATGCGATTGATGACATGCTGGCTGGCAACAAATTTGGTGATGCTGGTTCACGTGTTGTGATTGAAGAATTCCTTGCAGGCGAAGAAGCATCTTTCATTTGTATGATCGATGGCGACAATATTTTGCCAATGGCAACGTCTCAAGACCACAAGCGTATTTTTGAAGGCGACCAAGGCCCGAACACGGGCGGTATGGGTGCATACTCTCCTGCGCCTGTTGTAACTTCAGACGTTTTTGAAAAAGCCATGAATGAAGTGATGCGTCCTACCGTTGAAGGTATGAAAAAAGACGGTCATGTTTATACAGGTTTCTTATACGCAGGCTTAATGATTGACGAACAAGGTCAACCTAAAGTGATCGAGTTCAACTGTCGTTTTGGCGACCCTGAAACACAGCCAATCATGATGCGTTTAAAATCATCTTTAGTTGATTTGGTTGAAGCAGGTATTGCGGGTAACCTACCTACGGAAGCTGAATGGGATGAGCGTAAGACTGTAGGTATCGTTCTTGCATCTAAGGGCTACCCAGAAACTTCTAGCAATGGTGATGTAATTTCAGGTTTAGACACTGAAATGGCAGATGCAAAAGTATTCCATGCTGGTACTAAAGCACTTGAGAATGGTGATATTGTGACTGCTGGCGGTCGTGTACTTTGCGTGACTGCACTTGGCAACACCATTGGTGAAGCACAAGCAAAAGCATTAGAGCTTTGTCAAAAAGTAACGTTTGATGGCGTGCAATATCGTAAGGATATTGGTTACCGTGCGATTGCTCGTGAAAATGCTTAATTTAATTTAAGTATTAAAACCCCGCTAAGTGCGGGGTTTTTTATAAATATATAGCTCAAATAATGGCTTTTATCATCTATATCCATGATTAAAAATACACTTTTATAAATGTTCTTTAAGATAATTTTTAAGTCGATTTTGTACTAATTTTTCAGTTAAATTATCTTTGTAGCTAAAATAGATAATCTCCACTCCATTTGCCTTACTTAGTTGAAGCTTTTCCTTATCCCTTTGCTTTGTCCGTTTTAGACCTTCTTCTCCACCGAATAGATCGACAGCAAGATAGTGTTGTTGCCCTTGGTACTCAATCGCTAAATTTAGCTCTGGGATATAGACATCGAACCTTTGTCGACTCAACCAACTTGGTGATGCTTCTCTTTGAACCGTGTATTGAGGAAATAGCATATTAATGTAGTTGAACAATAAAGTTTCATTAACCCACCTTTCACCTATACGAGCTACACCTTTTAGTTCTCTAACGTGGTTTTCTGCATCCCTTTCACTGATACCCTCCTGTAAAGCGTATTTAGCAATGTACGCGCCGTATTTGGCTTTAAAAGCCGAGCCATACATTTCGTGGCAATAGATTAAATCTGAATTGGTATTGGTGCAGATATGGCAAATCGCAACTTTAACAGATTTATGTTGTAACGCATTTTTAAGGTGATTGTGCCGTACAGCCAAGTCAACTTTATCTTTGGTAAGAGCATCTTTAAAACATGAGCAAAAGAAACTTTCTCCTGTCAGTTTGTTATAAAAAGTTTGTCGCCACTCCCAAACACCCAATTTAGACGGTAATAACTCAATAGGAGGTGTCATTCTTGTATAGAGTTTTTTTAATAAATCCAGTGAAATCTCGATAGAAAGAAGCCGTATTGAAGTTTTGTTTTTAGTTTTCATTTTTTTATTTTTGATCTCTGTACACGACAAATTTCATAGGATCCTTGTCCTATCAGGCTTTTTCTTTCTTAAAATTGCTAGCACTTTCTTAAATTCTTCTTTTTTTCCAAAACCAATCAAACGTAGAATAGCCATTTGAAC
>NZ_VPDH01000048.1:0-22599 GCF_013417785.1 Acinetobacter sp. YH12227
AGATGTCGGAGCTGTCGGAGCTGTCGGAGCTGTCGGAGCTGTCGGAGCTGTCGGAGCTGTCGGAGCTGTCGGAGCTGTCGGAGCTGTCGGAGCTGTCGGAGCTGTCGGAGCTGTCGGAGCTGTCGGAGCTGTCGGAGCTGTCGGAGCTAAATTTAGCGGGTTCCAACGGAACTGACCACCATTGATTTCACTTATTTTACCAATACCCGGAAATGGTAAATGTGCAAATGCAACAACGGTTTGCTCTTGAGCGAAACGTTTAAAAACTGCTAAACGTGTTTCACTGGCTTTAACCGGATCGACATCAAAATCGACTGATAACTTGGGTTGTTCAAACTGTAAATGATAGGAATGAACCACATCGCCGAGTATGGCAAAACTTTTAGCTTGCGATTTTAAGATAAAAGAATAATGCCCCGGTGTATGTCCCACACTCGGTAGTACTTCTAATCCATTAATCACAGAACCAACACTAAAAGTCTTAAAACTCCGCATGGTTTGATAAGGCGCAATCGCAGCTTTAATTTTCGCAACGGTTGCTAAATAACCGTCACGTTTTTCCGCAGCTAAAGTGTTGACGGTGCTTTCACTTAACCAATACTGACTTTCTTGTTCATTGACGTAGATCGTTGCATTCGGAAACACGGCCTTACCTTGTTTCGCAATACCACATACATGATCAGGATGTAAATGAGTTAAGAATACACTTCGTACACGATTAAGCTTATAGCCGGCAGCTTCAATATTTTGTGCAATAGAACCTAAGTTCGGACCAAAACAACTTGCTGCACCACTATCGACAAGACTGATACCACCTTGTCCATCATCAAGCAGATAGGCATTGACACTGGTTTGTATGCCTTTACTCTGATCAACCGCAAGCTTTTGAAATAAAGCACTGACTTCTTCTGGAGTTAAATTTTGTTTAAACAAATCAGGACTTAATTCGAGTGTCCCATCTTTTAAAGCAATGACTTTATATGCGCCCACTTGGAAAGGATAAAATCCCATGGGCTGTGTCACATTTGATCTGATTTCCGTTTGACTAACTGTCGGCTCTGCACTGACAAACTGACTGGTTAAAAGTGTTGCTGCAAGCACAGCAAAACTAAAGTTTTTCATTGTTGACCTATATCACTTTTATTATTTCATGCAATGAAGCAAAGGCTTCAAAATTAAAAAATTTAAACGCCTATATTGTGCCTGAAATTCAGGCAGATTTTAAGTCTAATACAGAATAAACATAGTACTAACTTGATACAGGCTTATGTGGATCGCCCTAAACTTTTAAGCCCAATAAAATAAAAGCTGAATGCAAGAAAACTTTAAGCTTGGCGTGCTATATTTTCGCCAGTTTTTAAATCTATACGTCTGTACAGTGCTATGAGTGAAATTTCCCCGTTTAAAGGTAAATCTGGACTTAAACGAATTTTAAATGCAACGCAATATTCCCTCGACGGATTCAAAGCTGCTTATCAAAATGAAGCTGCATTTCGACAAATTGTCTGGATGAATATTATACTTATTCCCACCAGTTGTTTTCTCGATGTGAGTCGTGTTGAACATGCCCTTATGGTGGTGGTGTGTTTATTTGCCTTGATTGTTGAGTTATTTAACTCTGCCATTGAAGCCGTTGTCGACCGCGTATCTTTAGACAAGCATCCACTTTCTAAAATTGCCAAAGATATGGGAAGTGCTGCTCAATTCGTCGCTTTAGCAATTATCTTTTTTACTTGGTTAATTATCCTGTTGCCTTAAATAAAAGCTGTCTCACTCTATTTGCAGGGTTATACCCTGCTTTGTTATATCGATGCGCTTCAATAAATGGATTTAAGACGATTTTAAAGCCATAAAAAAACCCAGCTTTCGCTGGGCTTTTTTCGAATCAGTTCAGTGCTTAGTGAGCAGCGAATTGGTTCATTGTGTTTTTAGCATCATCGTGCGCTTTAAGAGCGTTGTCACCAGAGAAAATTTCTTTGTGATCATCACCGATATCAGAACCAGCCATTGCTTGGTGTTTAACACAAGAGATCGTACCGCGGATTTCTTTACGTTGAACGCCAGCTACATAAGCAAGCATACCTTGGTCGCCGAAGTAACCTTGAGCAAGCTCGTGAGTAGAAAGAGCAGCTGTGTGGTAAGTCGGAAGTGTGATCAAGTGATGGAATACACCCGCTTCACGAGAAGCATCAGCTTGGAATGTACGTACTTTTTCGTCAGCATCAGCAGCTAATTCAGTTGCATCGTACTCAGCACTCATTAGTTTAGCGCGGTCGTAAGCAGAAACGTCTTTACCTTCAGCAACCCAACGGTCATATGCTTGTTGACGGAAGTTTAAAGTCCAGTTGAATGAAGGCGAGTTATTGTAAACAAGCTTAGCATTTGGAACTGTTTCTTTAACACGGTTAACCATGTGAGCAATTTCTTCAACGTTTGGAGTCGCAGTTTCGATCCAAAGAAGGTCAGCACCGTTTTGTAGGCTAGTTACACAGTCAAGTACAACGCGGTCGATTTGAGTGCCTTCACGGAACTGGTATAGACCAGAAGCAAGACGTTTAGGACGGTGAAGTTTACCATCACGCTTGATCAGGATTTCGTCTTCTTGAGCTTCTGAAATGTCGATTTCAGTTGTGTCTAAGTAGCTGATGTATTGAGAAGCGATGTCGCCTGGCTCTTTAACCACTGGGATTTTTTGAGTCAAGTCAGCGCCTTCAGAGTCAGTACGTGCAACGATGATACCGTCATCAAGACCCATTTCTAGGAATGCATAGCGAAGAGCGTGGATTTTCGCGATGAAGTCTTCGTGTGGAACTGTTACTTTACCAGCTTGGTGACCACATTGTTTCGCGTCAGAAACCTGGTTTTCGATTTGTAGTGCACAAGCACCCGCTTCGATCATTTTCTTAGCAAGAAGGTAAGTCGCTTCTTCGTTACCGAAACCAGCGTCGATGTCCGCAATAATTGGCACAACGTGAGTTTGGAAGTTGTCGATTTGTGAAGTGATTTCAGCTGCTTTAGCAGTGTCGCCCGCTTCTTGTGCTTTTTTAAGGGCACGGAACAAGTCGTTTAATTCTTTCGCGTCAGCTTGACGTAAGAAAGTGTAGATTTCTTCGATCAATGCAGGAACAGAAGTTTTTTCGTGCATTGATTGGTCAGGAAGTGGACCGAATTCTGAACGAAGCGCTGCAACCATCCAACCTGAAAGGTAGATATAGCGACGTTCAGTTGTACCGAAATATTTTTTGTTCGCAATCATTTTTTGTTGTGCGATGAAACCGTGCCAGCAACCTAATGATTGAGTGTATTTGCTTGAGTCAGCATCATATGCTGCCATATCACGACGCATAATCGCAGCTGTGTATTTAGCAATGTCTAAACCAGTTTTGAAACGGTTTTGAATTTGCATACGTGCAGCATCTTCAGGACTGATGTCTGCCCAAGTATTGCCGAATTTTGCTTTTAATTCGCGGATTGCATCAATCGCTGTTTGGTATGTAGTCATGATATGTTCCTGTAATAATATTAGGATTTTTCTTCAACGAACGCTAAAATCATACCCTCTAATGATTGTTCAGATTTAGAACATTTCGTTGCGATAGACACAGATTAGAGTGACTAAAAAAATTAATCCAATATTCTGGGTTAATTTTCAGTATTTATTTAAAAAATATGTAGATTAAAGTCGTATTATAATAAATAACCAATCACAATAAGTATTTGTTTTTTATTTTAATTTTTTGATATTTTTTAAAAATTAAATGAATCTTTTTTAAACAATCTGTTGGATTTTTATTCATTAGACTTAAGTCGACCGAGGCTTTTTATTCTGAAAATACAGCATTTTTTACGCCATTTTTTTATATTTTTGCCTTACTCGTTGTATTTATATTTTTTAAGAGAATCTTATTTTTCACATTAATATTCACACTAAATATTAAAACCAACTTATTGCGTACACGCTTTTAATTTTTTGTCAGACCCCGTTTTGTCCGCAAAAATTTGATGCTTTGCTAATAAAAATGTTTGAACTCTTTTTTCGCGTTTTTTTGACATTAAATGACTTCTAAATATTGATATTCATGCACAAAAGTACACGCGATTTTTTCATCCAATTTCTACACAAGCCTTAGGAGTTATGGCATAATCAGAAAAATTTCTTAATTTTATTGTCGGTATTTATTTTATGAATCTGGAGCGGGTCGACCTCAATCTATTAATATATCTTGATGTACTTCTTCGTGAAAAAAATGTAACCCGTGCGGCTGAGCAATTAGGTGTGACTCAACCAGCGATGAGTAACATTTTACGTCGTCTGCGCAATTTATTTAATGATCCTCTACTGATTCGCTCTTCTGAAGGTATGACTCCAACAGAACGTGCTCTCGAACTCCAACCGCGTATTCGTGATGCATTGTCTGACCTTTCGATGATTTTGGAACCCCGTACCGAGTTCCGTCCTTACACCTCAAATCGTGTCTTCCGTATTATGACTTCGGACTATGCCGAAGCAACACTGGTTCCTCGCCTCGTTAAAGCTTTGCGTTCAGAAGCACCGAATGTTGTTCTGGATTTCTTAACACCAAGTGATGTGTCTTATCGTGACATGGAGCAAGGCAAAGTTGATCTTGCCATTAACCGTTTTAACGAGATCCCGCAAAGTTTTCATCAGGTTTTGGTTTGGCGCGATAGTTTTTCGTGTCTTCTCAATGCAAAACACCCTGCTGCAAATAATCTGAATTTAAAAAGCTATTTAGATGCACAGCATATTTGGGTGTCTAAAACGGGTATGGGCGTTGGCTTTGGTGTCAACCCAGAAAAACAAGCCGGCCTCGGTTGGATTGATCAAGCTTTAGAACGTATCGGGCAAAAACGTAAAATTTCAGTTTTTACTCGTCATTACCAAATGCCTGGGCTTCTGGCTTCTAATGTCGACTTGGTTGCAACACTGCCTTCACGTATTGCTCGTCTACAAGCAAAAAGTCAAAACCTACTGCTAAAAGATCCTCCTTTTTATATTCCAGAATTTGAATTGAAAATGGCATGGTGCCCACTTCTACACCATCATCCTGCACACCGTTGGTTACGCCAACTGATTCTTTATGTTGCACGTCAGATGATCGAAGAAGAAAACCGTGAATATTTGATGAATAACTCTCAGTTTTCTCAATATCAATAAGTAATTCTTTAAATCCTTATTTTTTCAAGCGTATACTGTCAATATACGGGTAGTAGTTAAGACTACTACCCAACCCATTTTTGTGTTAGAAATACAGAAAAATAGAATGAATCACAAACAGGTGTATTCGTGAGCCTTTTCCAAAATATTGTCATTATTATTCTCCTGATCATTGGAGCTGGATTTCTATCCCTTACAGAAATTGCCTTAGCCGGTGCGCGTAAAGTCAAGCTTAAGATTCTTGCCGAGTCAGGTGATGCACGCGCACAGCGCGTTTTAGACCTACAAGCCAACTCCGCAGATTTCTTTGCAGCCTCGCAAATTGGCTTAAATGCTGTAGCAATTCTTGGTGGTATTTTAGGTGAAGGTGCTTTTCGTCCATACTTCCTTGCTTTAGTGAATCGCTTCTATCAAGGCCCTTGGGCTGAAACCATTGGCTTTACCCTTTCATTCACCTTAGTTACTTCTCTATTTATTCTATTTGCTGATCTGATGCCAAAACGCTTGGCAATGATTGCACCTGAAAAAATTGCAGTGTCGGTGATTGACCCGATTCAAATTTTTATTAAAGTTTGTAAGCCTATGGCTTGGGTTATTAACGCCATTGCGAACTTGCTCTTCCGTTTATTTAAAGTCAACACCACACGTGATGACAACATTACTTTTGATGACATTTCCGCTGTCATGGATGCTGGTGCACAAGCGGGTGTTTTACAAAAGCAAGAGCACCACTTCATTGAGAACGTATTTGAACTTGAGGAACGTAATGTTCCATCTAGTATGACCACACGTGAAAATGTGGTTTACTTTACTTTAAAAGAGTCTGAAGCCAGTATTCGCCAAAAGCTTGCTGAATTTCCTTATTCTAAATTTTTAGTATGTAGTGAAAACATTGATGACGTAATTGGATATGTCGACTCGAAAGATATTTTGGTTCGTATCCTTAACAATCAATCTTTACTTCAACTCAATGAAAATACCATTCGAAATGTTTTAACCATTCCCGACACACTCACTTTGTCTGAATTGCTTGACCGCTTTCGCTCAACCAAAGAAAAATTTGCTGTGGTCATCAACGAATATGCCCTTGTCGTTGGTGTAATCACACTTTCAGACATTATGATTACGGTAATGGGTGACTGGGTCACTCCAATTGAAGCAGAGCAACAAATTATTAAACGTGATGCTAATTCATGGTTAATTGATGGCAGCACGCCGATTGAAGACCTGAAACACGCACTGGGTTTAGATGAAATGCCTGATGAAGAGAACTATGAAACTCTCGCAGGTTTTATGATGTACAAACTACGTAAAATTCCACGACCAGCAGACTTTGTGAGTTTTAATGGTTACAAATTTGAAGTGGTTGATGTTGATCATTTTAAAATTGATCAGCTATTGGTTACGCGCCTTCAAGAGACACTAAACGACACCATTCCTGAAGAAGAATCAGATTGATCTGATTCTTCTTTTTATCATCTAATAATTATAATAATTGGATCAAAAGAGGGGAATATCACTACGCGCCTTACTCACTTGTCTAAGTTTCTATACAGGTGCTTACTTGGTTTATTACTTTTTTAGCAACACTCAGCAAGCTTTATTTCTCATTATTGGTGTTGCTCTGATTATTTTAACTTGGTTTTTGACGCCCTATCCGCATGAACGAGGTCGCCAAGGTTATACCGATACGATGACTTTTGGATTGTTCTTCTATAATCCACTCATATTTTGGTATCGTTTTTTTAGTTGGCCGATTCGCATATTGTTGGCACTTTGGGCATCAAATTAAGCCCATGAACATCAATGATCACCCCCAGCAATGTAGCAAAATGTAAAATCATGCAGATTTTATAAAGTAGATAATTAAAAAGTCATTTTGCAGGTGTTACTAAGTATTTTATTTTTAAAAAACATTTTTTAGCTAAATAGTGACCAATTTCACATTTTATTGGCTTTGTTTTGTCCTTTTTTTATACCCGCTAAGCTCTGTCACTCTTTACATGCTCGCAATATAAAATTCAAAGGAATGAACCATGCTTACCATACTTGGTCTAGGCATGATTATGTGCTTTATGTATCTAATCATGTCCAGAAAAATGAGCCCACTTGTTGCGCTCACCTTAATCCCATTACTGTTTGCTCTAATTGCATGGTTACTTGGTTATTATTTTGAAAGTTTGGCACATATACAAATAAACCAAATCGGCGAAATGATGATTGAAGGTGTAAAAAAATTAGCACCTACAGGCATTATGCTTTTGTTCGCGATTTTATATTTTGCCATCATGATCGATACTGGACTATTCGATCCATCTGTTAAATTTATTTTACGCTTAGTTAAAGGCGATCCGCTTAAAGTCGTCCTTGGCACGATTACGCTCACTCTGATTGTTTCACTCGATGGCGATGGCTCTACAACTTATATGATCTGCGTTGCAGCGATGTTACCGCTGTATAAACGTTTGGGCATGAGCCCTTTAATTATGGCCTGTCTCATTATGCTTTCTAGCGGCATTATGAACCTTACACCTTGGGGCGGCCCAACTGCCCGTGCTGCCAGTGCCTTACATGTTGATCCTAGTGATGTATTTGTTCCCATGGTTTTGCCCATGCTCTTTGCAATTGCGTGGCTCTATTTCTTAGGTTTCATGTACGGTCGTATGGAACGTAAACGCTTAGGCATTATTCAGCTAGATGTCAGCCATGGCGATAGCATTCAAATTTCTGAAAATCCTGAAGCCAACCGTGCGCATTTACGCTGGTTTAATGCATTACTCACGCTGTTATTAATGGTCGGCTTAGTACTCGGTATTCTACCTATGCCAATTTTATTCATGGTGGCGCTATGTATTGCACTTGTTGTGAATTATCGCAGTATCGACATGCAAAAGAGCCTGATTGCTCATCATGCCGGTAGTGCATTAAACGTCGTCGGGATTATTTTTGCAGCAGGTATTTTTACAGGCATTTTAGCTGGTACGGGTATGGTAGATGCCATGTCTAAAGAATTAGTTGCGATTATTCCAGCCAGTATGGGACCTTACTTAGCACCAATCACGGCAGTGATCAGTATGCCTTTGACCTTTTTCATGTCAAATGATGCTTTTTATTTTGGCGTCTTACCTATTCTTTCAGAAGCCGCTGCTCATTATGGTATTGAACCCGTTGAAATGGCACGCGCTTCTATTGTCGGCCAGCCTGTGCACTTACTTTCACCATTAGTTCCATCGACCTATTTACTCTGTGGGCTTGCTGGTATTGAATTTGGACAACATCAAAAATTCGCGATTATTTGGGCTGTAATTACTTGTATGGTAATGCTACTTGCCGCACTTGTCTTTGGAATGTTCCCATTTTACTCCACACTCAATTAACCTAATTTTTGCCAATAAAAAAGCGCCAACTGGCGCTTTTTTTAATTAATGCTTACTAATTAAAGCATCCAGTACTGCTTGATAATGGATGGCAATATCTTCTTCTAAAATTTTGTAGACATTATCAAACTGCACCATTGGCCAGCCTTCTTTCCAAAACGGGAAAATGTTATGCAAATCATGGGTAACTGTCGCATCTTCACGTGTAATCGCTTGCGCTACTTGTGACAGCACTTGTGCAGTCTCAGCACCATCAATATCTAAGTAATCAATACCACGTACTTTTAGAATGCGGATACGGTCTTTTTTATAACGAATTTTTTTACTTTGTGCTTCATTTAGATTTAAAGCTAAAGTCACTGCTTCAACAAATTTTGCCTCAAAAGCAACATTTAGACAGACCAATGCTTGTTTATGCGCTTCCTGACGACCTGCTTTACCACCATTACGAATGACAACATTTGCTTCAGTATTTAATTCATCAGATTTCATAGACTGAAGAATGTCTAAAATTTCGATATCACTCAGTGTTGCAGGAGATTGATCAGTCATAAACTGCCTTTTCAAATAAAAAATAATTCGGTTTATATTTTCGCATAAAAGTGTATTTAAAACTGCTTATTCAATTATAGAATTATTCGTTTGCTGTTTAATGATCAGATATACAACACTATTTTTTATTTTTTTATGCCATTTTTAAAGAAATCATCTATATTAGTTTCACGCTTTAATACCAATGTCACCACATGACTCAGAATAAACAGGCTGTTCTTTTTCTCCAACAACTGAAACTGCAATACCCCGCTGCCTTTAAACGAAATTACCTGCTTTATAGTATGTTAAAAACCCAAGGGATTTTAGATGAGCTTAAGGAGCTCTTACCTTGGATCATTGCAGCCATGATCTTTGTTTCATTGAGCATGAGTATTCATCAGGCCATTCAGTATTATTTTCCGAGTATGAGTGACTTTCGCTCAAATAGTATTGCTGTGCTGAGCATTATGCTGTTTTTTATGTTGGCCGTACCGGTTGTCATTAAGCAGATCAAACACAGTTCAATATCGCTATATAAAAGCCTAAAAAATACGCCGTTTAAGCTTGCCGTAGTGATTTTGCTGCAACTGTTAAATATCGCATTTTTACAAAGCCAGTTTGTGCAATCTGTGCTTTTCTTTTTTGCAATCAGCTTTGGTTTTGTTCGCTTTTATAAGGAAAACCTATTTAAAGGTGAAAGTAGCAGCGAACAATACTATGTATTACAAGAGACTCGCCGTATTTGTTATTGGTCTTACAAACAAATGCTTAAAGCTCAATTTAAATTAAAATTATGTACAGCATCTGGTACTAAACAAATTCAGCTTAAAGAAGAGTTTACTAAATTTCAGACTTTGCACATTCAAATGCTGCATCATGAAAACCAACTATGCAAAAAGCTTAAGCACAAAAATGTGGAAAATTACTTAGATGAATTAATGAAATAAAAACCAACTCATTTTGCGCATGTACAGGCATCATAAAATGAGAAATAAGGTAGGTATTTTCAAAAAAAATAGTATTTTTTCGACATATGCACATGAATTGATTGAAATTAAAACAAATACAACTAAATACGCTTGCCAAGTTTAAATCTGTCCTCTATTATTGCGCACATGCCCGAGTGGTGAAATCGGTAGACACAGGGGATTTAAAATCCCCCGCCCACAAAGCGTGCCAGTTCGAGTCTGGCCTCGGGCACCATTTTAATACTTCTTAAAATGGTGCAATAAAAGATCCAGCATTATGCTGGTTTTTTTATGCCTAAATTATTCTTATAAAATTTGTTCCATGCCTGAATCATCTAAATTCGATCTTCCCTCGTTACAACTCAAGCATCCTGAAGCATTTTTTCAACGCCTCCTCTTTAGTCATAACAAAATTGTAGGCTTAAGCTCATCAGTACCTGTTTTTCTTTCTTGCCTTCTATTTTTTGTTTTTTTTATTTTCTGCATTCAATTAATGGGTCATTTTGCCCAAACATTCATTAATTTCACAACCAATACAGCGCTATTTAATATAGGTCTACTCTGTGTAGTGCCTTTTATTTTTATATATGTGGCATATGCGCATTTTCAGGCAACCTATAGTGCAAAATGCCAGATCCATGTCTTGCAAGTGCAGCTTTATTTATTACTGATAACAATGCTTTTACTTGGATTTAACTTTAACTACTTTCATTCAGATTTCATTAATATTTTTTGCTTCAGCTGTATTAGCTTGAGTACGTTTGGGTTGGTGCTATCTGAGCCCTTTTTTAAATCTAATTGTAGCGCTATAGATCGCGTAAAGTTACAAAAGCTGAGACAACTTGCGTATTGGGCATACAAAGAATCTAAAAGAATTCGAAAAGGAGAAAATCAAGATGTACAGGACTATTTTTACCAACTTCATATACAGGCAATGCAACAAGAACAAAAACTTTGCCAACAGATTCGTTTTAAATCAATTCGCGAATATTTAGACTCATAGTATTGTCTTAATAAATCCCACTAAAAAGCCCCGTTAAAGGCGGGGCTTTTTAGTACAGACTTTACCATTCGCGATTGGCAACTAACTCTTCCATTTCAATATCCATATAATCTGCATCTTGCAAAACCATCATCATGGCTTCAGCAATATAATCTGCGGCAGTATCATCCAATGATGAATCCAAATCTTCAAATTGTGGCTTCATCTTGTTTAATTGCGCTACAGTTTCATTTGCAAAATGGTAGATATCAGTTGCAGATAAATCAGTTTTCGACACCTTCTTCGCAAATTGGTCGACCAATAATTTTACTTCCGCCACCAATACATCTGGATAATATTCATCATCAAACATAGGCAGCAGTAAATCTGCAAACATACCAAAACTCTAAACTAAATATTTAAGCTCGCCTGTATAACACAAACGCTACAATTAAGCCAAATAGCATCGAAAAAAACCGTCAAATTTAGAAATTACCAATCACGTAAACATTCAAATTGCATCACATCATCTTGTTAATCTAAAACACCCAATAATTTAAGCCGACTGCATGGCCTGCCAAACTTTAATAGCCTCAACTGTGGCTTTTACATCATGTGCACGCACCATACTCGCTCCCTGTTGAATACTTATCAGATGCCCTGCAACCGAACCTACAGCGCGATGCTGTGCATCTGCCCCACCTAAAGCTTCACCAATAAAACGCTTACGTGAGAGCGCGGAGAGCATTGGATAGCCCATTGTCATAAGCTGATGTAAATTTTGTAATAGCTGTAAATTTTGTTGTGCATTTTTAGCGAAGCCAAAGCCTGGATCAATCATAATATTGTGTGATTTCACCCCTGCAGCTAAAGCATCATCAATTCGCTGCTTAAGTTCATTCATCACATCTTTTGTCACGTCATCATACTGATCGAGATTATTCATGGTCGTCGGCTCACCACGCATATGCATGATAATGACGGGTAAATTCAATGCTGCTGCTGTTTCAAGTGCTTGTGGCTTAGTCAGTGCTCTCACATCATTCCAAATATGAGCACCGGCTTTTACCGCTGCTTTGATGACCTCAGGTTGTGAAGTATCTATTGAAATCACAACATTCAATTTCGCTAATGCTTCAACAACTGGTACGACTCGGCGGATTTCTTCTTCCACTTCAACCACTGAAGCACCTGGGCGAGTTGACTCTCCCCCAACATCAATGACTGTCGCGCCATCTTCAATCATTTGAATCGCATGTGCGATGGCTTGCTCTTTAGCATTATGATGCCCACCATCGCTAAATGAATCAGGTGTGACGTTTAGGATGCCCATAACGTGCGGTTTAGATAAATCTAATTGTAAATTCCCACACGTTAAAATTTGATTTGGCAGTGTCACTAATTTCATATCAATTTATCCTAAACATCATGCAGCATTACACTGTGTTATTTTACCCTTAACCACACATCATTGCCTGCAAATGCACTTCATGCAGTAGTTAAAGGCATAAAAAAACCACCCGAAGGTGGTTTTATACATCTTAAACCTTAGGTAAAGATGGCAATGGTGGCGGAACTTCTGGACCATCTGTAGGTGTTACATCAATCACTGGATTCTCAGCGATGTACACTTTCGGTGGTTGTGGTTCACGACCTTCCATAATGTCACGGATTTGATCACGATCAATGGTTTCCCATTCAAGTAATGCTTTCACCATGGCATGCGCAATATCCTTGTTATTTTCAAGAATGTCACGTGCTACACGATATTGTTCATCTAAAATGCGGCGAACTTCACGATCAACCTCGAGTTGAGTTGCTTCAGAAATCGTACGACTTCCCAAACCACCCATAAATGATTGCTGTGAGTCATCCTCGTAAACCATCACACCCATTTTGTCTGACATACCGTACTTAGTGACCATAGCTCGTGCCATTTTGGTTGCACGTTCAAAGTCATTCGAAGCACCTGTCGACATTTGGTTAATGAACACTTCTTCAGCAATACGACCACCGAACAAGATTGAGAGTTCATTCAACATTTTGTCTTTGTAATGGCTAGTTTGGTCGTGTTCAGGCAACTGCCAAGTCACACCCAATGCCCAACCACGCGGCATAATTGTTACTTTATGCACTGGGTCAGTACCCGGCAAGATTTCAGCAACAATCGCATGGCCTGCTTCATGGTAAGCTGTTGCACGACGCTCTTCTTCACGAATCACCATAGATTTGCGTTCAGGGCCCATGTACAGTTTGTCTTTAGCATCTTCAAAGTCATGCATATCGACGGTATTCTTGTTACGACGTGCAGCAAACAACGCAGCTTCGTTCACAAGGTTAGCCAATTGTGCACCTGAGAAGCCCGGTGTACCACGTGCCAAAACTTTCACGTCTACACCAGTCACTGAAGGTAATTTTTTCAAATGTACATTCAGAATTTGCTCACGACCTTTAATGTCTGGTAAAGACACCATCACTTGACGGTCAAAACGACCTGGACGAAGTAATGCTTTATCGAGTACGTCAGCACGGTTCGTTGCAGCAATAACGATAATACCTTCGTTACCCTCAAAACCATCCATTTCAACCAACATTTGGTTCAATGTCTGTTCGCGTTCGTCATTACCACCACCAGTACCCGAACCACGATGACGACCGACTGCATCAATCTCATCGATAAAAATGATACATGGCGCATGGCGTTTCGCTTGTTCGAACATATCACGGACACGGGACGCACCCACACCCACGAACATTTCAACGAAGTCAGAACCCGAAATACTAAAGAACGGTACTTTCGCTTCACCAGCAATTGCTTTCGCTAGTAAAGTTTTGCCTGTACCTGGAGGGCCAACCATCAACACGCCTTTCGGAATGCTTGCACCTAAACGCTTAAACTTAGATGGATCTTTTAAGAAGTCGACAATTTCTACAACTTCTTGCTTCGCTTCATCACAGCCTGCAACATCAGTAAATGTCACTTTAATTTGATCTTCAGAAAGCATTTTTGCTTTTGACTTACCAAAGCTCATTGGGCCGTTCTTACCACCAGCTCCACCACCCATGTTGCGCATAAAGAACATGAATAACAGAATGATTAAAAGAACAGGGAAACTTGCAATCAGAAGTTGCATCAAAATACTTTGACGCTGTGGCGCTGTACCTTCAACAACAACATTGTTTTTGATAAGGTTCGGCATTAGTTCAGGATCTTGAACCGCAGGACGGATACTTTCAAACTCTGAACCGTTTGATTTTTCGCCACGAATTCTTTCGCCATCAATGGTGACTTGTTTAATCTGACCCGCATTTACGGCTGCCACGAACTCAGAATAGTTCATCGCGGTCGGTTGATTGCGGTCACTGACGTTGCTGAAGATTAGCACCAGCACGCCTAGGATAACCAGCCACAACACGGCATTCTTAAAAAGATCGCTCAAAGCTTTATTCCCATTTCTATCTAATTCGATCATTCCCACCCAAGTGGGTGACTCTAATATTTACGCTGCAGAGTAGCTTCGCAATAATTTAAAAACGTACAAAATGCACAATTTTTAACGCCTTGGCAAGTAAACTTTACTTGATTAGCTTCTTACGCCCTTGCCCAATCAAAAACACTTCTTTTGAACGAGCACGAGATGCCGCGGGTTTCGCTGTTTTTAACACATCAAATGTATCAACAACTTGCTTACGGTATTCGTCAAATCCAATTCCTTGGAACACTTTCACAACAAACTGCCCTTTGGGTCCTAGAACCTTCTGTGCAAAGTCAATTGCTAATTCACAAAGATAAATTTGACGCGGTTGATCTACAGCCTTATTACCTGATGTATTGGGGGCCATATCTGAAATTACAACGTCTACTTGACGTCCATCTAAAATATTTAACAATTTATCGAATACTTCTTGTTCACGAAAGTCACCTTGCAGGAAGGTTACATCCGGTAAAGCATCCATAGGTAAAATATCAGAAGCAATCACGAGACCTTTGTCGCCAACTAGCTTACCTGCTATCTGAGACCAACTCCCAGGGGCAGCACCCAAGTCGACAACTGTCATACCAGGCTTAATAATTTTATACTTTTCCTGCATTTCGAGTAGTTTATAAGCGGCACGCGCACGATATCCTTCCTTTTGCGCTTTTTTCACAAAGGGATCGTCAAGATGCTCGCGCATCCAATCACGACTGCTTTTGGATAATTTTTGGTTGGTAATGCGTGTAGCCATAACTCTCTAAATAAAAAAAACTTCTCATTCTTGATTGTACGTGAAATTCCACCCTTTTGCAGTATACATCTGTATCTAAAAACACGCTAAATCGGTGTTTTTTTCAATAATAGTCATCGATAAAATGCTGATTATTTAAAGCGCTTCAACTTTGATTTTGCTATACTAGGTCGTTTTTAAAATTAGGTTATATTTATGGCGGCTTTATCTATTCAAGAACGTAAACGCTTACGTCAAATTGGTCACACGCTTAACCCAGTGGTTATGGTAGGTGATAAAGGTTTATCTGAAAGCGTTGTTGAAGAATTAAACCGTGCGTTAAACGACCATGAACTGATCAAAGTAAAAGTCGTTGCAGAAGACCGTGAAGCACGCGCTGCAATGATTACTGAAATCGCATCAGTTTCTGAATCAGAAGTTGTTCAAACTATTGGTAAAATTGCATTGCTTTACAAAAAAGCGCCAAAGCAAAATGCAAAATTATCAAATCTTGTTCGTTTCGCTCACTTATCTAACTAAGTTATCGCATGGCAAGTTTCGAACTCAGCGCATTTGATCGTCGTTTTCAGGCTATCTCCCTCGTTGGTGCGATCGAACAACAAAGCCCATATACATTAAATGTGGGTTTTTGGATTCGTGATCCGAACCAATTGATTCAATGGCCAGAAATGGTATCTGCCCATCCTAGAGCTGATTATCTATGGGAGCAGACCTGTCTTGAAGTTTTCATTGGTGTTCGTGATGAAGACTTCTATCGTGAAATCAACCTCTCCCCTTCACAAGCTTGGCAGGCATACCAGTTTGAAGAATATCGCTATCCAGAAGACATGCCGCCACAAGCTGCTTACGATATTGAACTGAATCAGTTAAAACGGACGCACTATGGCTTAAATGTCAGTCTTGATCTGACAGAATTCATGCTGAAGTACAAACTTAAATGGGAAGACCTATATCTAGGTTTAACCGCAGTATTACAAACCCCCGAGGGTGCGCAATACTATGCCATGCAGCACAGTAGCCCTAATGCAGACTTTCACAATAAACGTGATTGGTTGCATCAGTTCTAAATTGTGAAAAAAAGCAAAAGGTTTTCCTTTTGCTTTTTTATTGCTTGTAAATCGCTTCAAGTACAGCCATATCTACTGATTCGAAACTATCGCCAACAGTTATTCCGTTTAATCCGTATAGCCGATCTACACATGTTAAATAGACCATCCTATATGCTACTTTCAGACTTCATCAATATTCAGTCCTGAATTAAATCTTAGCTTTTTAAATCTGTAGTTTTGTCATTTACGTCTGCTTTAACTGGTACGACTTTTTTCCACGCTTCCAAAGTATGTTCTTTTGAACGTTTAAATGTTTCCGTTAAATGTTCTTTATGTTTACCCGAAATTTGAGTGACATCTTCTTTCAATTCTTTACCTAATTTTGAAAGGTCTTCAATCACGGTATTTAATTCAGTTTTTACAAACTCTTTAAGCTCGCCAAAATCTTTTTGAGAAGATCCAAATTGTGATTTCAACTGATCTAACTTTTGCAACAAATCTTGCTTAAGTTGGCGTAGCTGATCCTGCACACTGGCATTCAGCTGTTTTGCTTCAGCTTCAATTTTACTCGTACTCTCTGTGACCGCTTCAGTCGCCTGAACAGAGGCTTCTTTGGCAACTTGTTCCAATTTTTCTGCACCCTCTGCTACGACTTCTTTTAGGGAGGATTTAGCCGCTGCTTGTTTTTGTTGTGTAGCCATGACTGTGTACCTTTAGTTATTAGATGAAATAACTACATTAGCCGAATTGATAAATTTTAATTTATGATTTGTCAGACAATAATTAATTGCTTACATTTTTTATGTATTTCCTTAAAACCAAACTTTCACTCGAAATACAACCCCTATATCTCACATATTCACGATTTTTAGAATGGACTTCACGCTCCATCATGCGTATAATGCAGTGTTAAGTTCAAGCGAGCAGACATAGGGAGGGTAGGTTTTTAAATAGCCTTCCTTTTTTTTCGTCTTCTCGCTTTTTTACAGCCTAAATTTCAGGAGCTTTGGTTTGAGCACCCCAGCAATTTTAGCCCTTGCCGACGGAACTATCTTTAAAGGTACTTCTATTGGCGCATCGGGTAGTACGACTGGTGAAGTCGTTTTTAATACAGCAATGACTGGCTATCAAGAAATTTTGACTGACCCTAGTTATGCACAACAACTTGTGACACTAACTTACCCACATATCGGTAACACAGGTTGTAATGATGAAGACGCTGAGTCAGGTCGAATTCATAAAGTATGGGCTAACGGATTGATCATTCGTGACCTACCTTTATTGCATAGCAACTTCCGTGCTGAGCAATCACTTGGTGATTACCTTGAACAACACAATGTTGTTGCTATTGCAGACATCGATACACGTAAATTAACGCGTATTCTGCGAGCAAAAGGTGCACAAAATGGTTGTATCCTTGCTGGCGAAAACATTACAGAAGAAGAAGCTTTAGCTAAAGCACGCGCTTTTGGTGGTTTAAATGGTTTAGACCTTGCAAAAGAATGCTGTGACCCTGAAGGCTTTGAATGGACTGAAGGTTCTTGGACATTAGGTAAAGGTTTCTCTCAGCCTGAAGCTAAATTCCATGTTATTGCATACGATTACGGTGTCAAAACCAACATCTTACGTATGCTCGCAGACCGCGGTTGTAAATTGACTGTCGTGCCTGCGCAAACTCCTGCTGCTGACGTACTTGCATTGAATCCAGATGGCGTGTTTTTATCGAACGGCCCCGGCGATCCAGCTGCATGTGACTACGCAATTGAAGCTGTAAAAACAATTGTAGAAGATGCTCGTAACGTACCTGTATTTGGTATTTGCTTGGGTCACCAAATTCTTGCACTTGCTTCAGGTGCTAAAACTGTGAAAATGCCTCACGGCCACCACGGTGCCAACCACCCTGTGCAAAACATGGAAACTGGTATTGTGATGATTACTTCGCAAAACCATGGCTTCGCAGTCGATGCAGAAACATTACCTGCAAACTTGAAAGCTACGCACAAATCACTGTTCGACCAAACCCTACAAGGTATTCACCGTACAGATAAACCTGCGTTCAGTTTCCAAGGTCACCCCGAAGCAAGCCCTGGTCCACATGACTGCGCACCATTGTTCGATCATTTCATCGAACTTATCGAAGCATCTAAGAAGTAATTAAGGAAGCATCATGGCTAAACGTACAGACATTAAAAGCATCTTAATTATTGGTGCTGGTCCGATTGTCATCGGTCAAGCATGTGAGTTTGACTACTCAGGTGCTCAAGCATGTAAAGCCCTTCGTGAAGAAGGCTACCGTGTTATTTTGGTAAACTCTAACCCAGCAACCATTATGACTGACCCTGCTATGGCAGACGCAACTTACATTGAGCCGATCACTTGGCAAACTGTAGCTGCAATCATTGAGAAAGAACGTCCAGATGCAGTTCTTCCTACAATGGGTGGTCAAACAGCATTGAACTGTGCCCTTGCACTCGATGCCAACGGTATTTTAGAAAAATACAATGTTGAATTGATTGGCGCGACGAAAGAAGCGATCGAAAAAGCGGAAGACCGTAAACTTTTCGATATCGCAATGCGTAAAATCGGTTTGGAATGCCCTCGCGCTGACGTTGCAGAAAGCATGGAACACGCACTTGAAATTCAAGCGCGTTTCGGCTTCCCTGTAATTATCCGTCCATCATTCACCATGGGTGGTTCAGGTGGTGGTATCGCGTACAACCGTGAAGAGTTCATTGAAATCTGTGAACGCGGTTTCGATCTTTCTCCAACCAAACAATTATTGATCGATGAATCTTTAATTGGTTGGAAAGAGTACGAAATGGAAGTTGTTCGTGACAAAAACGACAACTGTATCATTGTATGTACCATTGAAAACTTTGACCCAATGGGCGTACACACTGGTGACTCAATCACTGTTGCTCCTGCGCAAACATTGACAGACAAAGAATTCCAACTTCTACGTAATGCATCTTTAGCTGTACTTCGTGAAATTGGTGTTGAAACTGGCGGTTCTAACGTTCAGTTCGGTATTAACCCGAAAGACGGCCGTATGGTTGTAATCGAGATGAACCCACGTGTTTCTCGTTCATCTGCACTTGCGTCTAAAGCAACGGGTTTCCCAATTGCAAAAATCGCGGCGAAATTGGCTGTAGGTTATACCCTTGATGAGTTGAAAAACGACATCACTGGCGGTACAACCCCTGCATCTTTCGAACCAGCAATTGACTATGTTGTAACAAAGATTCCTCGTTTCAACTTCGAGAAATTCCCGCAAGCGGACGCAACTTTGACGACTCAGATGAAATCTGTCGGTGAGGTAATGGCAATTGGCCGTAACTTCCAAGAGTCTGTGTCTAAAGCGCTTCGTGGTCTTGAAGTTGGCGCATGTGGTTTTGATGAAAAAATCGCAGTGGGTACTGAAGGCGCACGTGAAAAAATTCTCGTTGAATTGAAAGTTCCAGGTCCAGAGCGTATTTGGTACGTGGGCGATGCATTCCGTCACGGTTTCACTTTAGACGAAGTATTTGCTGCGACTAACATCGACCGCTGGTTCCTGATCCAGATCGAAGACATCATCAAAACTGAAAACCAGATCAAAACTTTAGGTTTTGGTGATTTGAATGCGGACAACATCCGTTCGTTCAAACGCAAAGGTTTATCAGATCTTCGCATTGCGGACTTGATGGGCATTTCACAAAAACAATTCCGTAAACACCGTTGGAACTTGGGCGTAACTCCAGTTTACAAACGTGTAGATACATGTGCTGCAGAATTCGAATCTGATACAGCTTACATGTACTCTACTTACGATGAAGAATGTGAAGCGAATCCATCTAACCGTGACAAAATCATGGTGATCGGTGGTGGTCCTAACCGTATTGGTCAAGGTATCGAATTCGATTACTGCTGTGTACACGCTGCCCTTGCTATGCGTGATGACGGCTATGAAACAATCATGGTGAACTGTAACCCTGAAACTGTTTCTACAGATTACGACACATCTGATCGTTTGTACTTCGAACCAATCACTTTGGAAGATGTACTTGAAATCGTGCGTATCGAGAAGCCTAAAGGCATTATCGTTCAGTACGGCGGTCAAACTCCGCTTAAATTGGCTCGTGCTTTAGAAGAAGCTGGTGCACCAATTATCGGTACATCTCCAGACGCGATTGACCGTGCGGAAGACCGTGAACGTTTCCAACAAATGATTCAACGTCTGCAACTTCGTCAACCAAACAACAGCATTGTTAAATCTGCTGAAGAAGGTATGGCTGAAGCGGCAAAAGTTGGTTATCCACTCGTTGTACGTCCATCTTACGTACTTGGTGGTCGTGCAATGGAAATCGTGTACAACGATGACGAATTGAAACGCTACCTACGTGACGCGGTTCAAGCATCTAACGAAGCGCCAGTTCTACTTGACCATTTCCTTGACGACGCGATTGAAGTTGACGTGGACTGCGTATCTGACGGTAAAGACGTTGTGATTGGCGGTATCATGCAGCACATCGAACAAGCTGGTATTCACTCAGGTGACTCAGCATGTTCTATTCCTCCTTACTCTTTATCTCAAGAAGTACAGGACGAAATGCGTCGTCAAACGATCGCTATGGCAAAAGAGCTTGGCGTAATTGGTTTAATGAACGTTCAGTTTGCGGTTAAAGGTACTGACGTATACATCTTAGAAGTGAACCCACGTGCATCACGTACTGTGCCATTCGTTTCTAAATGTATCGGTGAGTCTTTAGCAAAAGTCGCTGCACGTTGTATGGCAGGTCAATCTCTTGTGTCACAAGGTTTCACTTCAGAGATTATTCCTGAACACTTCTCTGTAAAAGAAGCTGTGTTCCCATTCAACAAATTCCCTGGTGTTGACCCAATTCTTGGCCCTGAGATGAAATCTACTGGCGAAGTAATGGGTGTTGGTAAAACATTTGGTGAAGCATTCTATAAAGCTGTGTTAGGCTCGAATGATCGTTTACCAGGTCTACCAACTGAAGGCGAAGTAAAACATGCATTCTTATCTGTTCGTCATTCTGACAAGCCACGTGCTGTTGGTATCGCGAAACAGTTGACAGATCTTGGCTTCAAAGTTATCGCGACTGGCGGTACTTATGATGTAATTAAAGAAGCTGGTATTGAATGTGAACGTGTGAACAAAGTGACTGAAGGTCGTCCTAATATCGTCGATCGCTTGAAAAATGGCGAAGTTCACCTCATTATCAATACAACTGAAGGCAAACAGGCTCAAGAAGATTCATTCTCGATCCGTCGCTCTGCACTACAAGGTAAAGTGTATTACACAACTACCCTTAACGGTGCTGATGCAGTATGCCAAGCTTTAGCAATTAAATTGCCAATGGATGTATATCGTCTACAAGACCTTACCAAAGGTTAATTAGCTTCCAAGAAGTCCCGTCACCTTCTTGGTGGCGGGCTTTTTTCATTTGTAAATCAGTGTTTTTCTGATTTTTTCTTTTTTTAAACAAACATGAGGGACAACAATGCAACGTTATCCTATGACTCCCGAAGGCAAAATTGCCCTAGAGAAAGAATTACAGCAACTTAAAAGTGTTGATCGTCCACGTATTACTGCAGCAATTGCTGAAGCACGTGAACATGGGGATTTGAAAGAAAACGCGGAATACCATGCTGCGCGTGAGCAACAAGGTTTCTGTGAAGGCCGTATCCAAGATATCGAAGGTAAATTGGGTGCTTGCCAAGTCATTGATGTTAAAGACTTAGAGCAAAATGGTCGTGTGGTTTTCGGTGTGACTGTAACGATTGAAAACTTAGATACTGAAGAACAAAAAACTTACAAAATCGTAGGTGATGACGAAGCAGACTTTAAGATCAACAAGATCTCTGTGAACTCTCCAATTGCGCGTGGTCTTTTGGGTAAAAACGAAGGCGACGACGTGAAAATCATCACACCACAAGGTGAAGTTGAGTACGAAGTTTCTAAAGTTGAATATCTTTAATTCATTAAGATAAGCAATTTTAAGCCCCTCTTTTGAGGGGTTTTTTATTGTTCTATGTTTTTCGCTTAGGTCATGCATGCTATCGAGTGACCAAAATGTACGTTCAGCAACATTGACATACTCCCACCACTTTCGACTAGCTCAAGTGGAGGATTCTAAAAGCAAAAGCTCTTAGGCAACTTCCTCACGGATTTCACTTGCTTTCTGCTTCACAAGGCGACCTTTACCGCATCCACCCTCCACAGACAAAACGGTGTGTCCCACCGCCAAAATATTGCGAGAAGCATTTATATCCGCATTCTCGC